>JBEPXS010000141.1:0-8106 GCA_041641755.1 Balneolaceae bacterium | reverse complement strand
TCTTTCCATCCAATTAGCCCAATCAATACACGCTGAAATTATCTCTGCTGATTCGCGGCAGTGCTACAAATATCTTGATATAGGTACGGCCAAACCCAATCGCGAAGAATTGGAACAGGTGAAACAGTATAACATATCTATCCTGGAACCGGATGAGGAGGACAGTGCCTTTGACTTTTATGAGCGCGCCATGCGATGGGAGCAGGAGATAGAGGACAAAGGAAAAAACATTTTGTATGTAGGTGGCAGCACCCTGCATATGCAGTCACTTGTCAAACCGCTGGACGATGTACCCGAGGCCGATGAGGAAAATATTGAGCAGCTGGAGCAGCGCGTGGCTGACGAGGGAATCGAGTCGCTATATGCTCAGCTTGAGGATGTGGATCCCTATTACGCCGAAAAGATGGACGGCATGAATACCCAACGGATCCTGCGTGCCCTGGATGTGTGGATCCAGAGCGGAGAGCCGTTCAGTTCATTCCACTCCGATGACGACGAATTCGATATTCCGCCCGGCACTTTTGTATTCGGACTGAAGCGTGATCGACAAAACCTGTACGACCGCATCAATACCCGTGTGGACCAAATGTTTGAAAAAGGATTTTTGGAAGAAGTTAAACAGTTGTTGGAGAGGGGCTATACCAAAGATACCAGGGCCCTCAACTCGGTTGGCTATCGTGATGCCATTGACTATCTGAAGGGTGACAAAAGCCGCGAGCAGATGATCAAGGATATGAAAACGCAAACCCGGCGATACGCCAAGCGACAGATCACCTGGTTTAAACGGTGGGATTTTGTGGAGTGGATCGATATGGATGAGCATTCAAAAGATGAGGCTCATAAAATGATCCGGGAAAAAATGGATGGGAATTTTTATTAAGCTTTATTAAGTCAATTCGCGATTTATATAAAGAGAATGGATTAAGGAACTTAATTAACCCAAGTTCACGTTATTCACCTCACACCGCAAATCAACTTAATTCTTCCAGTGCCAGGGAGAAACAAGACAAAGCCTTTTCCGGAGGCTGTGGGCAAAGAGAAACCGTAATATGAGAGCATATTAAGAGAACATTTAACCCCAGAAGAATTCTTTAGGTTTAAAAGATTAACCCGTATTTTTGCCGCTCATTATTATCCCGTTATTATCCACATAATCGCTATTAAAGTTTGACATGAGTTACCTTACATTTGTCCTCAAAGAACGACGATTGTTGTCGTTTGGACTCTCCTTTACTTTTTTCTCCAGCTTTGGACAGACTTTTTTGATCTCCCTGTTCGTACCTTATTTCCTGCAGGATTTCCAACTCTCCAATGCCGGGTTTGGGTCACTCTATTCGGCTGCGACGCTGGTAAGTGCCTCTGTACTGCCCTGGTTGGGCAAGTGGATTGACCACATCCCCTTGCGGCTCTACAGTACGTTTGTGGCCGGAGGACTGGTGCTCGCATCATTTATGGTGGCTATCTCCTGGCACATAGGATTACTGTTTGTGGGATTACTGCTGCTTCGCCTTTCGGGACAGGGATTGAGCAGCCATACCGCGCAGACCGCCATGGCCAAGTTTTATGATCACCAGCGTGGCAAGGCACTTAGTATTTCGAATCTCGGTTTCCCGATCGGAGAGGCGATCCTGCCACTTGGTATAACGGCCTTGCTGACCGTTATGAACTGGCGCATGACCTGGGGAGCTATTCTGTTGGTAGTTGGATTTGTTATGATACCGTTTATTCATCTCATCCTGCGCCAACAGGATACGGAGCTGGATGAAGACAATGAAACCGTCTCCAGAAACAGCGATGCCGACTACTCCTACATGCGGGTTCTGGGCGACTACCGCTTCTACTTTCTGTTTCCCGCGGTATTGCTGCCTCCATTCTGGGCAACCGGTTTTTTCCTCTACCAGGTTTCGGTGGCGGAGTCACTGGGCTGGACGGCCACGTTGATTGCTTCTGCCTTCGTGATGTTTGCTGTTGCACGCATCCTTGCTTCGCTGGGCATCGGTCCTGTTATTGATCAGTTAAAGGCGCGTACTATTTTTCCATATTACATGCTGCCTATGGCTGGTGGATTTGTGTTCGCCTTTTACCACCCCGGATCATGGTCAGCGTTCATTTACATGGCACTGCTGGGGGCCACCATGGGGATGGGGGGCTCCCTTAAGTCGGCCCTGTGGGCAGAATTGTACGGCACTAAAACAGTAGGAACGGTCCGCAGCCTGTTTTCATCGCTTATGGTATTCAGTACGGCACTGAGCCCTTTTATGATGGGCTGGCTGATTGACAACGGTGTAGCCACCACCACGATCCTATTTTGGGCGGTGGTAACCACTTTGGTTGGTACGCTTCTGGCGATGGGTGCTTTTTCCTCTCGCGTGCGCTTGTTTATGACCAGATGAAGAGTTAGATTGATAAACTTTGTGCCTTGGTACTCTTTTATCGCCCATCGTTCCAGTGTATTAGCAGGGGCTCTTCTTCCCCGGTAATCGGGTCGGTCTCTGGCAGTGGTACTGATCTTATGTTTTCAAGTACTTGCGGGCGCTCCTCTGGTTTACCGGTGCAAAGATCCCATTGCTGTCTCTCCGGATAGGCACCCACCACCCGGAAGTCTGCCGAATTGCCCAGGTTGCAGTGTCCAACCCCGGCAGGAATCACGATGACATCCCCTGCTTCAACATTCAGTACTTCTCCCTGCTTACCGCCGAATTGTACCCGGGCCGATCCACTTGTGACTACCAAAACCTCGTGCGCTGTACTGTGATAGTGGTGGTATGAAAAGATGCCGTTGACCCACGCGCCACTCCAGCCATGTTTGGAAAGAAGCTGTTTTGTCTTGGTAGCGTTATGGGTGTTGCTGAGTACCTTTGAATATACCAATAACGGAAGCTTCTGGTTATTTGGGATAGAACCGTCATCGGGGAAATAATATGTTCTACACTTCTTCATCCAGTCGCTGATCTTGTTTTTACAGAATTGACTGTCTGGAAAATATAAAATCTCAATGATTCCGTTCGTTCCTAAAAAAATGTATGCTACGAAAAACAGCTATTTTGTAATTATTTTGTATTTGTGAAGGGGTTAGCAAAAAAATTAAAGGCTTTAATTCATAAAAAGTAGGGAATCCACAAAAAATACTTTATACTAAGACGTCTGTTGGGGGAATTTTACCATATTTAATCCCAACTTAGACGTTAGAACAGAAGTAAAGAAGTTAAATTTGGAGTAATTATTATGGCAGAACGAGAAGTTGGAACCGTTAAATGGTTTCATAATAGTAAAGGATACGGGTTCATTTCCCGAGAAGAAGGTGAAGATATCTTCGTGCATTATAGTGAGATCAATATGGAAGGATATAAAAAGCTTGAGGAAGGTCAAGAAGTTGAGTTTACTGTAGCTGAAGGGGATAAAGGGCTACAGGCTCAGGAGGTGATTCTACTCGATTAGGATCATATATAAATTTTTAAAGCACCATGGTCTGCATGGTGCTTTTTATATTGGTATCCCGATCGTAGAATAGCCCGGTTTTACCAGGCATCAGAGAGGATTTGTATCCCACCCGTTTAGTATAAACAAGGGATTGAATTTTTATTGCCAATCTACGAGATAGAAGTACGCTCGTACTTATTCATTCTCCTGGAAAACAATTACCCGGTTTCCCCGTTTTCATTATTTATGATATGATGTTCCAGCTTATTCTGGAGATCGTTGGGATTGAACGGTTTAGTGATAAAGTCGTTCATCCCAGAGGCAAAAACTTTCTCTTTAACCTCTTGTAAGGCTGCGGCCGTAAGGGCAATGATGGGAACATTCCGCTTATGGGCTTCATCCAACATTCGAATCTGTTTGGCAGCTTCATAACCATCCACCTCCGGCATCTGCAAGTCCATCAGGATAACATGGTAGTTCTCCTTTTTGACCATGTCAATGCCTTCCTGCCCGTTGTTGGCAATATAAATTTCCATATCCCAGCGTGACAGAAACCGTTTCATTACTTTCTGGTTAATGGGATTATCCTCTACAACCAGTACCTTGATGCCTTCCAGGCTGCTCAATTTTTGGAAAGTTGAAGAAGTTGCCCCTCCGTTAGACTTACCTTTCTGTTCTTTGGCAATGTCAAACTCAAGGTCTACATAGAAGGTACTGCCCTCTCCTTTTTCACTCTTTACGCTGATAGTTCCGTTCTGTATTTGTACCAGTTTCTTGGTGATCGACAGGCCTAGCCCGGTCCCACCGAAAATGCGGGTTGTATCAGCACGTTCCTGGGTAAAGCTTTCAAAAATTTCGGCTTGTTTATCTTTCGCTATTCCAATACCGGTATCCTCAACCTGGAACTGAACAGATACGCTGTCAGAGTTCTTTTCTTTGCATTTGGCACGTATGGAAACCGTCCCCTCATCGGTAAATTTGAGGGCATTACTGGTTAGGTTATTTAGAATCTGTGTAAGGCGGGCAGAATCACCGTATACCAGCTTGGGAACTTCATCGTCGATCTCCGATTTCAGTTCGACATTATTATTCTTCGCTGAAAACTGGAAACTTTCAATAACCCCCCTGACAAGTAAATGCAGGTCAAAAACGGCATATTCGAGCTGGATTTTACCGGACTCAATCTTCGAGAAGTCCAGGATATCGTCTATTAACGCTAAAAGGGTCTTGGCTGAGAAATCCAGAATTTCGATCTGTTCAAGCTGATCTTCCCTTGGGTTATCCTTGGCCAGGAGGTTGGTCATACCGATGATGGCGTTCATCGGAGTGCGTATTTCATGGCTCATGGTAGAGAGGAATTCTGTTTTCGCTTTGGATCCCTCTTCCACCTTGATTTTTGCCTTTTCAAGTTCAACCAGGTTTTCTTCCAGTTCTTTCTTCTTTTTGTTCAGCTCGGCATTAAGATCCTGTTGTTCTTCAAGCAGGCGCTGTGTCTCCTCTTCAGCTCGTTCCTTGGAGTCTGAAAAGGTGTTAAAAATCATCCAAGTAGAAATAAACGCCGCCGAAAGTACGCTCCATTTTACCAGCCAATATCCTTCCTTCGAGAAATAGATCTGGTCGAATATGATATAATCCAACACAAAATAGGAAAAGATAGAGAAGCCAATACCTATGTTGCGCAACATCTTTTTATCCTTTTCGAAAAGGAGTATTGCAAGGCCACTGGCAGGAATAAAAAACGTCTGGATGAGCATGTTGGTACCAAAAACCGAACTCAATATGATGATAGCCACATCAACATAGATGATGAGAAGCAGCTTTGAGGTGTTTTGGTAGCCTTTTCGCGCTAAAATCGGGATCAGGATAAAAGCGATAGCTTCGCAGAGAAAAAACCACGAGAGTGATACCGATTCGTTGAGATGAAAGGCAACTAAAAAAATCAGGCTGACGCCCGCCAAAAAGAATGAAACCGAGTTCAAGACGATCAAGCTACTTTTTTTGATCAGGTCTTGTCGGCTCTTTTTGAGGTCGAGCCCCAATGCATATCGTTTTATTGCAGATAGAGTACCCATAACCCCATTTCAATTTTTAAACAGTGATACTTATCAAGTAACGAAGAAAAAGAAAACGGGCAAAATTATTTAATGCATCTTAATGTTTATTAGAGAAACATATTAAGTGCATTTTTGGGAAATCGTACTGGTTCCTTCGTCTTTCTGATACTATTCTGTAGATGTTTTAATTTGTCTAAGTGCCCGTTTTTTGTTGTTGAAGCTTAGTTTTATAGGCCATGGCATATATTTTCATCTGTTTTACCATTGATGCCAAACCGTTGGATCGGGTGGGCGAAAGATGCTCTTCCATCCCGATTTTTTTAATAAATTTCGGGTTTGTTGAAATAATGGTTTCAGGATCTTGTTCCGAATAAAAGCGCACCATCAATGCCACCAAACCTTTGGTGATTGCAGCGTCACTGTCAGCTTCAAAAATAACTTTTCCATCATCCAGGTAGGTATTCAACCATACCTGCGACTGGCAACCCCGTACAAGATTTTCTTCTATTTTGTGTTTTTCATCCAGCGGGGAGAGATCACGGCCCAGTTCTATGATATACTTGTACCGTTCGGTCCAATCGCTTAGCGCTTGGAACTCATCAATAATATTTTGTTGTATATCTTGAATATCAGGCATAAAGACAGATCATCCGCTTAGTTCTTTATAAGATAAGAAGAATAAAAGAAGATCTGTAGTTTCAGATCAGGCGATTGGTTCTTTTTTGGGTTTCTTGCTTATAGCTCCGTTTATGCAAACGACGGATTCATTGCTGTTATCCCACTCTGGTTTGGCATAATCAATAATTTCAGTGTATTCATCGTCTGCAGTATTTATACGGTAACTGCAAGTACAGCTCTTTCCTTCTAAAACACGATTGTAGTGTTCTTTTATTTTGTCGAGGTCGTCCTGATGAATAAATTTTTTGTATCCATCTTCGTCTGTGGCGGTTTTAGGAGATAAGCCTGTAAATTTTGAGAAATGTTCTGATACGGTTTCGAACACCGGTTCACCGTTTTTCATTTGTAAGCGATAGGTGAATTCGGCAGCTTGTTCCATTAAGTGCCCGAAATTCCGATTTTGCTGTTTTAGCGTGTCGATAATTCTTTTTTGCAGGGAGATGTTGTTGATTTCGGCTCGGATTAGTGTACCGTCTTTCAGATCCAGCAGCTCGGTTTTCCCCTCTATCTGAATTGGCACACCCGATTTGTGACGGATAATTCCTCTGAAGTTACGGCCACCGAACTTCTCTTCATCAGCCCCCTGGTCAAAACGTGTTTTAAGAGAGTCGCGATATTTTTTAGGGAATAAATCCCAAACTTTAATCTGCTTTATTTCATTTTTATCGTAACCTGCCAAGTCACGAAATGCCTTGTTGGCCATCACAATGTTGCCCCGCAGGTCTACATCCAAGACTGTTTTGTGGGAGGTCTCCCGAAGCTCATCAAACTCTTTTCGTGTATCCATCAGGAATTTCTCGGCACGTTTTCGTTCGGTGATATCGTGCTGATAGGAGACCCAATGGGTAATATTGCCCTCATCATCGGTCAACGGATGGATATCCCACTGGTTAACAAACTCAGAGCCATCTTTTTTATAATTAACGGTTTGCCCGAAAAACGGTTTTCCCTGTTCCAGGCGTTTTTTCAACTTGTCCAAAACATTGCGATCAGTTTTGGGACCCTGAAGAATACGAGGCGTTTTTCCGATCGCCTCCTCTTTGGAATAACCGGTCATCTCCTTAAATCCTTTGTTTACATAGACAATGCGAGGACCCGGTTCTTTAAGGTTCAGTTCGGTTATGAGGATGGAGTCATAATCATTTTCAATAGCCGATTCCAGCAAATTCAGGTGTGACTTGTATTGGTCTATTTCTTCTTTCAGCTCAGCAAATATCTTTTCCAGCTCCTGTTGAGCCTGCTCATTCTTACTAAGCTCTTTAATCCGATCTTTCCAATTAGACGTTGACTCCATTTTTAAACCTTATTTTCTCTGATTTCTATTACTGCATCCCCGAACATCATAATCCTGATCTTTCATTCCAATCTATTTAATTTTTTGAAGATGATTTTCGTTCCCTCGAACCATTTATAAATATAAAAGGGAATCTTAACTGGTAAAGACTGTTTGTAAGTCCTTGTGGTCTTGTTAAAATAGGTATGGGTCAGTAATTCCATTTAGGTGGTAACAACACTAGTCATAAAGATTAGTTCTGGGTTCCGGAATATTATTTTAGCAGATCTTTGGCAATGGTGTTGAGCTGCATATTGGAGGTCCCCTCATAGATTTTACCGATTTTAGAATCGCGATAAAACTTCTCAACTGGATATTCCTTCACATAACCATATCCCCCGAACAGGTCTATCGACAGCGAAGAAACCTGTTCGGCTACCTCAGAGGAATGATACTTAGCCATTGCAGCCTGCTTGGTAAATGCCTGGTCGTTTTCCTTCATTCTCGCGGCATTATAGACCAAAAGCCGGGCCGTTTCGATATCTGTCGCCATTTTAGCCAATTGGAATTGCACCCCCTGGAAATTGGCAACCGGTTGCCCAAATTGTTTGCGTTCCTGTGTATACTCCAGAGCGGCATCAAAATCGCCCTGTGCAATAACCACCATCTGGGCCCCGAGTC
>JBEPXS010000140.1:0-8138 GCA_041641755.1 Balneolaceae bacterium | reverse complement strand
CTTTTTATCTTCGATCTCCTGATCATTGATAAAAGGTTTAAACTGGTCGTCAGCCAGATCGTCTTTTGATGAAGTAGCCATAGGATGCCGCAGCAGACTTTTAGGTGACATGATGATCAGCGGCTTCTTGTTTTCCTGCATCGCTTGTTTCCGCAGAATATGGAAGTACTGGGCTGGTGTAGTAAGGTTGGCAACCTGCATATTATCTTGTGCACAAAGCTGAAGGAAACGCTCGAGGCGTGCCGAGGAGTGCTCAGGTCCCTGGCCCTCATATCCGTGGGGCAGCGTCATAACGAGCGAGCTCTTTTGTCCCCATTTCGCTTCGCTGGCTGATATAAACTGATCTATCGGGATCTGGGCACCATTGACAAAATCGCCAAACTGAGCTTCCCAGATAACCAATGCATCTTTCTTGGCTGCACTGTACCCAAATTCAAATCCGACACAGGCAAATTCACTCAGCAAACTGTTATAGGGATAAAATTTTGCCTGATCCTCCTGCAGGTTGTTCAGTGGTATATATTTTTGATCAGTTTCCGTTCCATGCAGAATGGCGTGCCGGTGGGAAAACGTACCCCGTTCGGCATCCTGCCCGGTTAACCGCACCGTGGTACCTTCTTTGAGAAGAGACCCGATGGCAAGTGCTTCAGCAAAGCCCCAGTCTATTTTGCTCTCGTTCTTTTCAACAATTTCAGCCCGTTTAGCCAGTTGTTTCAGCAATTTCGGATTGGCATCAAAATCTTTGGGTACCGTATTCAGCTTAAGGGCGATATCTTTAATTTCATCTTCGGGATAGGTAGTATCCGGCTGTTCAGGCCAGTCTTTTTGCTTGGTTTCCTTCCGATTGATCATGTCATCGGTGACCTCGAGAGGTGATGAATTTTTGGCATCTTCAAATGCTTCTTGCAACAGTTCGTCAAATTCCTCGAACAGCTCTTCCGTCTCTTCCTCCGAGAGTTCTCCTTTACGAAGCAGTTCCTTGGTGTAAATATCTCGCACGCTGGAATGATTGTCGATCTCCTTATACATGCCCGGCTGGGTAAAGGCAGGTTCATCCCCCTCGTTGTGCCCATGCTTACGATAACAGACCAGGTCAATGACTACATCTTTGTTGAATTTCTGTCGGTATTCAAGTGCCATCTGAATGGAGTGTACGGCTGCTTCCGGTCGATCTCCATTGACATGAAAGATCGGGGCAAGAATCATCTTGGCAAGATCAGAGGCGTATTCGGTGGATCGCCCATCTTTCGGCAGGGTAGTAAAACCGATCTGGTTATTTATGATGATATGGATGGTTCCACCGGTTTTATAGGCGTCCAGTTGTGACATGTTAAGGGTTTCTGCAACAACACCCTGTCCCGAAAAGGCCGCATCACCATGTATCAATACGGGTACCACCCGGTTGTCAGGGTCCTCTTTCTCTAGGTGATCTTGCGTAGCCCGGGTCGATCCTTCCACCACGGGATTCACCGATTCAAGATGGCTGGGATTAGGCAACAGTTCCAGTTCGATATTTTGGTCCGTTGACGTTTTGTGTTCACCCTTAGCCCCCAGGTGGTACTTAACATCTCCGGAACCTTGTATACTGTCAGGATCCAGGTTGCCCTCAAAATCGGCAAATACCTTGCGGTATGGCTTGTTCATAATGTTGACTAAAATATTCAGTCGTCCCCGATGGGCCATACCCATAAACATTTTTTCGATTTCGTGTTCACCAGCCTGTTCCAGCATAAAATGCATCATCGGAATCAGGGTATCGGCACCTTCCAGCGAAAAGCGTTTATGGCCTATATATTTTTTGTGCAGGAACTGCTCGAACGCCATCGCCTGGTTCAGTTTGTGCAGAATCTGTTTCTTGTCATCTTTGGCCAGGTCAGGCGTATTGGTAGTTGACTCCATCCGTTCACGCAGCCACTTTCGCTCTTCAAGGTCCAGCAGGTGCATGAATTCGGCACCGATCTTGCCACAGTAGGTATCACGCAACAGCTTAACGATAACCCGAAGTGGCGCTTTTTCGTACCCCCCTAAACCCGCACAATAGAATTCACGATCGAGATCCCAGAGTGTTAGCCCGTAGTAATCAAAATCGAGTTCCGGACTGTGGCCTGGCTCATCACTCAGCGGATCCAGGTCGGCCAATACATGACCACGAGTACGGTACATGTTGATAAGGCGCATAACTGCAATGGCGCGCTTGTTGTCTTCAAGAGAAGCACCACGCCCGTCTAGTTGGCCTACATACTGGTCTTCACCAAATGGAATCGGCTCATAGGGAATTTCTAAATCGGCAAATATTTGTTCATAAAAACGTTCTTCCCCGTTCAGCAGAGAGTGTATTTTTTTGAGGAAGGCCCCGGACTCAGCACCTTGGATCACACGGTGATCGTAGGTGGATGTAACGGTCATAGTCTTACTGATGCCAAGCTGGTTCAGTACCTCTTGAGACATCGACTGATACTCAGCCGGGTACTGGATAGCCCCGGTTGCTATAATTGTTCCCTGTGTTTTCATCAGACGCGGAACAGATTGCACAGTCCCGATCATTCCCGGGTTGGTAAGGGTGATAGTGGTTCCCTGGAAGTCAGAAATTTCAAGATTCCCGTTCCTGGCTTTGTCGATGAGCTCCTTATAGGCATAGAGGAACTCTTTAAAATTCATGTTGTCTACACCTTTGATGTTCGGGACCAACAGATTTCGGGATCCATCCTTATTCTGAACATCGATGGCCAGACCCAGATTAACCTGGTCGGGTTTCACCTTGTATGCCCCGTCATCCTTGCTCAGGTACGAATTGTTCATGTTGGGATATTCTTCCAACGCGCGAATGATGGCCCAGGCAATAAAGTGGGTAAAAGAGGCTTTGGGTTCACCACGCTGCAGAAGATGCCGGTTGATGATCGTACGGTCTTCAATGAGCATTTTTACCGGCAGGGTACGTACCGAAGTGGCTGTAGGCACTTCGAGACTTTCATCCATATTTTCGGCGATCTTTTCGGAAATGCCCTTAATCTTCTCTAAAGTAGCCCCTTTGGGAATGTCAGCATCCTTTTCCTCAACAGGAGCTTCTTTTTTAGCCTTCTTTTGTTTGGTTTTTTTCTCTTCAGGTTTTTTCCGGGCTGTGGCGGGCTCCCCGTTTGTGGGAACAGTCCTGGTTTTTTCAACCTCCTTGCCCTGGGTTTCTCCTTCTACCTCATCAAAGTATTGCTTCCAATGATTAGGGACAGAAGAGGGATCTTCTTTGTACTGATTAAACAGTTCTTCGACGAGAGCAGAGTTGGGGCCAAATACAGCTTCTAAAGACTTCAAAACAGTGCAGATGTATGATTCTAATTAGTAGGTAATGTTATTATAATCGTTTTTTCCGATTAATAATCAGCAAAAAAATTATTTAATTTAGGTCAGAACGATAGAATGTAAAACTAACCATTGTTTTGGTAAAATACGATCCTTCGTGGCGGATAATTTTAACCCGCAAAATGGTTATACTCCAACGATATCTTAAATTGTTGAACACAGATTAATGCTAAAAGATTTCTGTTAATGCCCGATACAAAAAGCAAGAAAAAAACTGGTGCTGAACAGGTTCATTGGGATCTTTCAGACCTTTATGATGCAATCGACGATCCCCAATTAAAAAAGGATAGACAAAATGTTATTGAGCGAGCTGAACAATTTGCAAAAAAGTATAATGGAGGGATAGGACAGTTATCCGCTGACGAGTTGCTAAAAGCATTACAGGAGTATGAAGATATTCTGGAAACTGTGGGTAAGATTGGTTCCTACTCTCATCTCAAATGGACTACCAATACAGAGAAAGCTGAATTAGGTAAGCTGATGCAGGAAGCCAATGAACTCTCTTCACAGATAAAGCAAAAACTGGTATTTTTTGATGTGGAGTGGCTTGAAATTGAGGAGGATAAGGCCCGGAAATTAATCGATGATCCGACTCTGTCGCACTATGAGCATTACCTTGAAACCTCGAGACGATACAAAGATCATGTTCTGGGAGAGGAAGCAGAACAGGTGTTATCGGCAAAAAAAGTGACCGGTCGTAGTGCGTGGAACCGCTATTTCGAGGAGACATTTGGCTCTGCACGGTTTGAACTTGACGGTGAGGAGCTGACCGAACAGGAGATGCTTAGCAAGCTGCACGAGAGCGACCGTGAGTTACGCCAGAAAGCACATGCCGGGCTTACTGATAAATTTGAGGATCTGAGTCGTACGCTCACTTTTATTTTTAATACCCTCCTGGCCGACAAGCATACCAACGACAAACTCCGAAACTACGACAGCTGGATCTCCTCAAGAAATCTCTCTAATGAGATTGATGACAAGACAGTTGACACTTTGGTGGATTCAGTCACGTCTCAATATTCCCTGGTACAACGATTCTACAAGCTAAAGCGGGACCTGTTGGGGTATGATGAACTTTTTGACTATGATCGCTATGCACCACTTCTTGAGAGTCAGAAGGAGGTAGAATGGAATCGAGCCCGTGAAATTGTGATTGGTTCCTATAATGACTTCCATCCGGATATCGGAGGTATCGCGGATCAATTTTTCGAACATCAATGGATCGATGCCGCCATAAAACCGGGCAAGCGGGGTGGTGCATACTCAGCGAGTACAGTTCCCTCCGTCCATCCCTATGTATTTATGAATTATGACGGTAAGTTGAGGGATGTACAAACGTTGGCCCATGAACTCGGCCATGGGGTCCACCAGTATCTGTCGAGGGAACAGGGAGTCTTGCAGGCGGGTACACCACTAACGACGGCCGAAACTGCATCGGTTTTTGGGGAGATGCTGGTATTCCAAAACCTGAAGAACAGGATCAGTGATCCTGAAGAGAAATTGGCACTGCTGATCAGCAAGATTGATGATACGATCGCTACCGTTTTTCGTCAGATTTCCATGAATCGGTTTGAAAATACTATGCATACCAAGCGCCGGGAGGACGGAGAGTTGACTACTGATGAATTTTCTGCTCTATGGCGCAAGCAGCAAGAGAGGTTGTACGGCGACTCTGTTACCCTAACTGAAAGTTATGACTTATGGTGGTGCTATATACCTCATTTTTTGCATACACCGGGCTATGTGTATGCATATGCATTTGGGGAATTGCTGGTGCTTGCACTTTATGAGGAGTACCGCCAGAGCACCAACGGCTTTGCCGACCGCTATCTGGAAATGCTCCGGGCCGGAGGTTCCGAATGGCCGGAAGACATAGTCGGCAAGGTTGGGCTCGATATTAAACAACCTACGTTTTGGGATAAGGGACTGAAGGTTTTTGAACGGATGATTAACGAGGCTGAGGTGTTGGCAGAAGAAATTAATAACTCCAAATAATGGAATAGGTATGGAATCATACGCAGAAGCACGTCAAAAAGATCGGTCTAACGCCGAGATTATGGGCGAAAAGCGTCAAGAGAAATCTCTCAGGGAATTTAAAGGGGTCTTAAATGACTTGGTTTTTCTGCTTCGCAGTTCATCGGGTGTTGAAACATGCTACTTGTACTGGGTAAACAGGACGAGAGAACAATTTGTGCTTGAGACCAAAGCCACTGAGCTCTCAAATGTAATGTTCCAGGACCGGATCTCCTTTTATGATCATTTCCTGAATGAATATAAAGATATCACCGAACCGCTTGGTCTGACGGTGGGGGAACAGATTGAAAAAGATGAACTGCTGCATTACTATGACGATATTCCTGTTCAGCATATTACGCTGTTGCCGTTTATAAATAACGGGGAAACAGTGGCAATTACCGTTTTAGAGTCAGAAGAAAACACCATTGATGAAGAAGGCAGTGAGGTGATATACTCCTACTCCGATGCCTTGCGGAATGTGCTCAATACCTATCTTGAAATTAGCGACTTGTATGAAGACCAGGAGGAGTGGGTCGACTATGAAAAAAGTCTTGAGCAGCTTAATATTCGGTCCCATCGTGCCGATTTGATATACCAGATGATCAACGAGATGCAGAACTATTTGCAGAGTGGTGGTGTGTCATTTATTGCCCAGGGGATGCAGAGCTGGAATAATATATTCAATTCTGCGGGCGCTCAGTTAGCCCCACCACTGGGAATGCCGCTCAAAGAACGTACGCTTGGCTACGAAGCATTGCAAAAAGGTAAGCCAGAATTTGCCATTCATTTTAATGATAATCCCAAAAGAATTTCACCCAGAGAACAGCACACAAAAGGGGCTACACTTGGAATTCCACTGAAATTCCACGACCGCAGGCAGGGATTAGTACTGGTATACGATCAAAATCCTCTGCTGTTTAAAGAATCAACCAAGCACAAGTTTATTAATCTTGTGCGTATGGTGGAGTTAAAGATTATGGCAAATAATCCCCAGTTAGAACTCTCCGAACCATTTTTGAACAATGAGTATGACGCCTTTCTGCCTGATATCTGGAAACGGGTAGTAGATACAGAGTTGGAAACACTTGCCGAGCAGGGCTCGGCTTACAATACGTGGTTTGGATTGGTTACTTTGAGCAATTTGGCATCACTGCGTACAAAACTACGCATGGAAGATTTGGATCATATGCAAAAAGATCTGGTAAATTTATTTAATCCTACCCGATATGGCATCTCGGGATTTATAGGTTCGCACTCAGACTATGTATACTCTTTTCTAATACAAAGTCGAGAGGATGACACCGTTCAGCAATGGACCAAATCGCTTTCCGAACGTCTTTATAATCCCATTGAGTTGGCAAATGGTGTACAGATCAAGACCTCTATTAAAATTGGATTTACCAAGTTAAAAGCAGAACAAAAGGATAACTATGAGGTACTGAGCCAAGCCAAGACTGCACTGTCCGAAGCGATGAAAGGCAGTTCTGAATAAATATGGGTAATGTTTATCTGCTTGTTATTGACGGATTAGGGGTTGGGGCACAGGAGGATGCGGCCCAATATGGAGATGAAGATGCAAATACTTTGGCTCATGTATGTGAAGTGACTGGTTGTACGCTGCCCAATTTCCAAAAACTGGGATTGGGTAATATTATTGATCTTGTTACGGTGGCACCTAACGAAACTCCACTTGCTGCAACCGGCAAAATGCGAGAGATGTCAGCAGGTAAAGACTCTACAACCGGCCATTGGGAACTGGCTGGGATTCAACTCGACCGTCCGTTTCCAACGTATCCGAATGGTTTCCCGGAGGAAGTCATAGAGGCGTTTTGTGAAGGAATTGGAGTTGATGGTATATTGAGCAATGAACCGATATCTGGGACTACCGTTATTAAAAGATTAGGTGAAAAGCATCTGGAAACAGGTTATCCGATTGTATACACTTCAGCAGACAGCGTTTTTCAGGTAGCTGCCCATGTAGACCAAGTACCTTTAAAAAAGCTATATGAGTGGTGCCAATTTGCACGGAAGCAGGTCATGACAGGAGAGTATGGTGTAGGGCGCGTAATTGCTAGGCCTTTTCAGGGGACTCCAGGTAATTTTGAGAGAATTTCAGACCAACGGCGCGACTTTTCTCTTGTTCCACCTGATGAAAATCTGGTGTACCAACTGAATGAAAGTGACATAAAAACTTATTCTATCGGCAAGGTGATTGATCTGTTTGCAAACAGAGGATTCACCCAGTATCGAAAAACCAGGGCCAATGCAGAGGGCATCTCCCAGTTGCTCAGCTTGATGTCGGCCGTAGAAGATAGTTTCGTATTTATCAACCTGATTGATACGGATCAGATATATGGGCACCGCCTGGACCCTGGGGGTTACGCTCGGTGCCTTCAGGAGATTGACCGTGCAATTCCGGCTATGGCCAGTAAAATAAAAGAGGAAGATCTGCTTATAATTACCGGGGATCATGGGAATGATCCGACGGTCAGTAGTACTGATCACAGTCGGGAGTTTGTACCACTATTGGTATTCCCGAGGGAACGTGCCCGCCAGACGGATCTTGGCGTGCGTGCTACGTTTGCCGATGTAGCCAATTCAGTAGCTACCCATTTTGGTTTGGAGCAGGAGTACCCGGGGACTTCATTTATAAAAGAATGATGGCAGGGTTTGTCCACAGACATTAAGATGTTTGAATGGAATGAAACATTTTTAAAGTGGAACCTGTTGATAATTCAGTTATCTGGTATCAAACTCATTAATACAAG
>JBEPXS010000139.1:0-8150 GCA_041641755.1 Balneolaceae bacterium | reverse complement strand
CAGGATCACAGTCACACGGTGAGCTTCCGTAATATCTGGCTCCGAGAATTAGATTAAGAATCAAGACGTGCTTACAGTAGAATTCTGTATTTAACATTGATCATTCTATTATTAAAAGTAAAAAAGGGGATATAAGATGAGTAATAACAAGCGTGACGGGTATTCAAGAAAGGAATTTTTGAAACGGATATCTCTCGGTATGGGAGCTACAATGGCGTTTCCGGGTTTTACTTCAACCGGAAATATATTCGGCGATCCACAACAGTACTATTACCAAAAATGGCGGGGGATGAAGGCGCTTCCGGAAGCAGAAAAGCTGGGCATTGCACTGGTGGGATTGGGTAATTATGCTACCAATCAGCTGGCTCCGGCCCTGCAAGAAACTAAATTTTGCCGTCTCACCGGTGTGGTTACCGGCACACCTGAAAAGGAGGATATCTGGGCGGAGAAGTATAATATTCCCCAATCCAACATCTATAATTACAAATCCTACGACCAGATAGCCGATAATGAGGATATCGACATTATTTATGTAGTGTTGCCAAACTCCATGCATGCGGAGTATACTATTCGGGCGGCTGAGGCGGGCAAACACGTCATCTCTGAAAAACCGATGGCCACTTCGGTAAATGATGCAGAAGCGATGGTACAGGCTTGTAAAGATGCAGGAAAGAAATTGTCAGTCGGATACCGGTTGCATTTTGAACCACACCATCAAAGAGTTATGCAGCTGGGACAAGAGGAGATATTTGGCCCCATTAAGGAGATTGACGGTGGTTTTGCTTTTTCGATTGACGGGCCACCAGACCGATGGCGCCTCGATAAAGAGCTTGCCGGTGGAGGCCCGCTGATGGATGTCGGCCTATATGCTATACAGGCTTCTCTCTATACAATGGGTGAACGACCGGTCTCCGTAACAGCCAAAACACTGGAGAAGACAAAACCGGAACTGTTTGACGAAGTGGAGGAGACAATAGAGTGGATGTTTGAATTCCCCGACGGTACCAAGGCGCATGGCAAAAGCAGTTATAACGAGTATTATAACTACCAACATGCGAAGACTGCTGACGGGCTCTTTGAAGTGGAGCCTGCTTACGGCTATGGTGGTATTAAAGGTAGAACCCATAAAGGGCCGATGGATCTGCCTAATGTAGCACAGCAAACCCTGCAGATGGATGCTTTTGCTGACTGCATACTGGATGACCGGGAAAGTCGGGTGCCTGGAGAGATGGGACTACGTGATGTAAAGTTGCTGATGGGCATCTATGAATCAGCCGAGACCGGCAGTAAAGTTACCTTTGACTGGTAGTAGCAGGTTCGCTCACCTTTCACAACTTAAAAAGCCAGGCATAACTGGCATGCCTGGCTTTTCTTTTTAAGTAATTAGAATGCTCCCTGCACTGAGAGTGCAGGGTTTTAACCCATGTACTGGGACCAAAAAAACTTTTATTCAGGTTTATATATACTGGTTGATAAGGTTTTCGAAATACTCTTGCTTGCCACTAATTTGATCGGGTTCCCCGTTTTCAATAGCATGCTCACGAAGTTCTTCGAGGGTTAGGTTATTCCGCTCGAAATCGGCACCTTTGCCACTGTCGAACGAGCTGTAACGCTCTTTCCGCAGCTCTTGGTATTCCGACTCTTCCCATATTTTAGCAGCAGTTTCCAGCGAACGGGCCAGCATATCCATACCACCGATGTGGGCATAGAACAGATCCTTCAGGTCGGTGGAGTTTCTGCGTAATTTGGCATCAAAGTTGAATCCGCCGCTCTCCAATCCACCTTGTTCAAGCAGTACCAACATAGCCTGTGTAAGCTCGTAGATATTTACCGGGAACTGGTCGGTGTCCCAGCCATTTTGGTAATCGCCCCGGTTGGCATCAACACTGCCAAGCAGCCCGTTTGAAGCAGCTACCTCTAGCTCATGCTGGAAAGTATGCTGGGAAAGTATCGCATGGTTTACTTCAATATTTACTTTAAAATCTTCATCCAGACCGTATTCGCGTAAGAACCCGATTACCGTAGCAGTATCAAAATCGTACTGGTGCTTCATAGGTTCCATAGGCTTGGGTTCAATAAGGAATGTCCCTTCAAAACCGTTTTTACGGCCATAATCACGGGCCATTTTTAAGAAGGTAGCCAAATGCTCCTGTTCTCGTTTCATATCAGTATTAAGCAGTGACATATAGCCCTCACGGCCACCCCAGAAAACATAATTGGCTCCTCCGAGTTCAATAGTAGCATCAATCGCGTTCTTCACTTGTGTCGCCGCATGTGAAACCACAGAAAAGTCAGGGTTAGTTGCCGCCCCATTCATGTAGCGGGGATTGGTAAACAGATTAGCAGTACCCCAGAGCAGCTCTACACCAGATTCTTCCTGCTTCTGCTTGGCGTAGTCAACAATCGTTCTGAGTCTTTTTTCAGACTCTGCAATAGTATCGGCTTCATCCACAAGGTCATAATCATGGAAACAATAAAAGGGCACCCCTAGCTTGGTGATGAATTCAAAGGCCGCATCCATTTTATCCTTGGCCCGCTGGATCGGATCATCAGCAGTAAGCCAGGGAAAATTACGTGTCCCAATTCCAAAAGGATCTGCACCGGCATTGGTAAAGGTATGCCAGTAGGCGATGGCAAAACGGAAAAAGTCCTTCATCGTTTTACCGGCAACCTCTTTATCTTCATTGTAGTATTTAAACGCCAGTGGATTGTCAGATTTCGACCCTTCAAATTCGATCTTGTCTATTTCGGGAAAGTATTCCTTATCACCAGTAGTAATGTTCATAAATGTCTAGGTGTTATGAGTTTTTGTGTTGAATGATTAAAATTAACTATTAATTGGGTCAAATAAATGCTGGAAATTACAGAGCTTCATTCAAGGCATTTTCCCAACGGTTGTATGCCTCATGATACGGATCTGCAAGTTCATCGTCGGGGGCCACTGTACCTACCTTTTCCAGACCGGCAAAAGCATCTGCTCTGTTGTCGTAGATACCGGCTCCGATCCCTGCACCGATAGCTGCCCCAACCGATCCATCTGTATTATACATCTCAACAACTTTGCCTGTTACGTTGGTAAAGGCCTCGGCAAAAACGGGGCTTAAAAACATGTTCGTATGACCTACACGAACGGTGTCGATATCCATCCCCATCTGCTTCATAATCTGCAGGCCGTAGTTGAGAGCAAAGGCAATACCTTCCTGCGCAGCACGGATTACGTGACCCGCGTTATGTCGGTTAAACTGAATACCGTTGATGCGAGCTCCCAGATCTTTATTGGCAAGTGGACGTTCTGGGCCGTTGCCGAATGGTAAAACAGAAACGCCTTCCGAACCGATCGGGATCTGTCCGGCCATCTCATTCATTTGATCATAGCTATATGAGCTACCCTTGAAGAGGGTATTCCGCAGCCAGCTATACTGGATGCCGGTACCGTTTATACAAAGTAGCACGCCGTAACGAGAGGTATCCTCATCGTGGTTAACGTGCACAAATGTGTTGACACGGGACTGATCGTCATATAGCGGCTTGTCGGTTACCCCGTAGATGACCCCGGAAGTACCGGCGGTTGATGCGACCTCACCCGGGTTCAACACGTTGAGAGACAGAGCGTTGTTGGGTTGATCACCGGCACGGTAGGATATCTTAATCCCTTCGGAAAGTCCCAGCTCTTCTGCAGCTGAAGCAGATAACTCTCCATGTAGTGCCATATTAGGGTGTACCTCGGGAATCAGGTCCGGCGAAATACCGTAATAATCCAGAATCTGGTTTGCAATGGTGCTGTTTTTGAAATCCCAGAATATTCCTTCCGACAGGCCCGAAATAGTAGTGGAGATATCACCGGTCATCTTCATGGCGATGTAGTCGCCCGGCAGCATAAATTTTGTGGCCTTCTCATAGATTTCGGGCTCATTTTCTTTAACCCACTTCAGTTTAGATGAGGTGAAATTTCCCGGTGAGTTCAGGAAATGGTCCAGGCAGTATTCTTCACCGAGCTCTTCGAATGCTTTCTGGCCGGTTTCCACAGCCCGTCCGTCGCACCATATGATAGAAGGGCGGAGAGGTTGCTGGTTATTGTCTACCAAAACCAAACCATGCATCTGGTAGGAAATACCTATCGCTTCGATCGTCTCAGTGTCTACGTTTGCACTGGTTGTGATTTGTTTAGTTACATTTACCACATGAGCCCACCAGGTATCAGGATCCTGTTCAGCCCACCCGGGTTCGGGAGCCAGGATATCCATTTCCTTGTCTGGCGACGTAGCTGAGCTGATTAACTCGCCACTTTCAGCCTTAATAAGGCTGGCCTTGATACTTGAACTCCCTACATCATATCCGAGTAAGTACATCTATATTTTGTTCTGCTAAGTATATGGTTACGGTTAATTAGTCGTCGCTGTCTGAGAAGGCGGAATCAAAGGCAGCTCCGGGAGCGGAGAAGTCGATTTTATGGCAGTAATCTGCTGATTCACTGGCACCTACTTCGCGATCCATGCCACTATCTTCCCATTCAACCGAAAGGGGACCGGCATATTCTACTCTGTTAAGCGCACGGATAATACGGTCGAAATCGATTTTACCACGTCCAACGGAAACAAAGTCCCAATAGCGATCTTTATTCCCAAAATCAGTATGTCCACCGAAAACGCCGGCCTTGGTTGGCTTGTCTGACCACCATACATCTTTCATGTGTACGTGGTAGATGCGGTCAGAAAAATTATCGATAAACCCTACATAGTCAACACCCTGGTAACCAAGGTGGCTGGGATCGTAGTTGAATCCGAAGGCTTCACGACCGTCCAGTGCTTCAATAGCTCGTTCAGCAGATGAGATATCAAAGGCAATTTCGGTAGGATGAACTTCCAGACCAAACTTGATGTCGACTTCATCAAAGACATCAAGGATGGGATTCCAGCGATCGGCGAAGTCTTCAAATCCCTTATCAACAGTATCGGGTTTATTGGGGGGAAAGGAGTAAAGTTTAGACCAGATTGAGCTTCCGGTAAAACCGTTCACAACAGGTACACCAAGTTCGGCAGCGGCCCTGGCTGTTGTTTTCATCTCGTCGGCCGCCCGTTGGCGTACTCCTTCAGGATCCCCGTCACCCCATACATGATCTGGCAGAATATCTTTATGGCGTTCGTCAATAAGATCGCACACAGCCTGACCAGCCAGGTGATTGCTTATCGCCCATACCTCCAGGTCATATTTGGCAAGCAGTTCTTTCCGCTGTTCACAATAGCCATCTTCTTCCAACGCACGATGAACCTCAAAATGATCGCCCCAGCAAGCCAGTTCAAGTCCGTCATATCCCCATGAAGCAGCTTTTTCAGCTATAGTTTCCAATGTCAGATCGGCCCATTGGCCGGTAAATAATGTTACTGGTCTTGACATAATTTACCCCGTCTTAAATTAAGTTTTTGATTAAAAATTTGTTTTTAAAATCCTATCCTAAAATATACATCTGGCAGAAAATTCAAAGTCATAATCGAGGTATTATTAATTCAATTTCATAACTCGCTTTATTCCTAACAAATTCCATCTCCCATGCAATAACTTTTGTATTTATTATGTACTTTATAAAATGAATGAAGGCCTATACTCCATTCCTCAAAATCGTCCGTTGGAATCAGTACGGCGTTCTTCAAAGAATTTTTTTAATATCCATTTACAGTCCTGTTCCATGACTCCCTGGATGACCTCAATTTGGTGATTCAGTTTGTTGGAACTCGATAAATTAAACAGGCTGCCACAAGCTCCTGCCATAGCATCTGGTGCTCCGAAAACTACCTGATCTATTTTGGACCAGACCAGCGCCCCGGTACACATGGGGCATGGCTCCAAGGTAACATAGAGGGTACATTCGTGCAGATACTTGTTTTCTATAGTTGAGCAGGCAGCAGAAATAGCAAGCATCTCAGCATGGGCAGTAGCGTCTTTCAGTCGTTCAGTCTGATTATAACCCTTCCCGATGATATGGTTATCCCGTACCACGATAGCTCCCACAGGGACTTCATCTTCATTATATGCCTGTTCGGCCAGCTTAAAGGCTTGCAGCATGAATTTGCGGTGCTGTTTTATGATTGGTGATTCACCATTATTGGTCATGAAATTACCAGTAAATTTTGTTTGAAATTCAAATATATAAATCCAAAATCGTTAATCAGCGTTTACAGGTTTCAATTGATTGTCCCTGATCATAAAAACTTGCTTCCCATTCCAGATATTAACTATAATCCGATGCTTCATTAATCCAAAAAAATGATTGAATGGAATCGGTAAACCAAAGCATTCTGAATCTATTGGAATCTGAAATACGAAATATTCCGGATTTCCCCAAGCCGGGAATAGCGTTTAAAGATATAACTCCGCTACTCAAAAATCCTGATACGCTGGAGCTAACCTCTCAAATTCTGGCTCGTCCTTTCAGGCACCAACAGATTGATTATGTGGTGGGGATCGAGTCGCGTGGATTCCTCTTTGGAACTAACCTTGCGCAAGATCTTCATGCCGGATTTGTACCCGTAAGAAAACCGGGTAAGTTACCAGCAAAAACGGTCTCAGAAACATATGCTTTAGAATATGGTAATGATAGGGTAGAAATGCATGCCGATGCACTTTCTGACGGAGCAAAAGTTGTTATACATGACGATCTTATCGCTACCGGAGGCTCTGCACAGGCTGCAACCCAGCTGGTAGAAAAACTAGGGGCAACTGTGGTTGGCTATTCATTTATCATTGAGCTGGAAGCGCTGCAGGGACGTGAACTACTTTCCCCTGACGCCCGCTGTGAAGTACTTATAAGTCTGTAAAAATTCTATTCTTATCGGAACATTTTTGTTCTGTCCAGTTATAAGTGTATGAATATAATGTTGAAACCCAACTAATATCAAAGGAATGATTTATGATACACTCATTACGATCAGTAACAATGCTTTCTTTGGGGTGTCTGCTATTGCTGCTGGCTGGATGCAAACAGTCAATGGTTATAAGCGATGTTAACTACTCTCAACCCATTGAAACCGTATTAAGTCCTAATGAAGAAGGAGTGGTTGAGGATGTACAGCACGGACTTCGTTTCAATATTTTACCACTTCAATATGCTGAGACCGGTGATACCAGTTCGGTTTCTACCCAGGAAATCAGGATGATTCGTGGCCAGGAAGGCTTCTACTATATTACTGCAGCTGGGTATTCAAACGTTTATGTGATGTCACCCGAAAAAAGTAAGCTTAAATTGCAGAAGAAGATCAAAATTAGTGAGCAGGGTATAGATCAACCTGCCTTTAATCAACGCGAAACTCATGTACAATTGTTAAACCGGAAAACCAATGATATTTATATGCTGACAGATCAAGGGCTACGAAAAAATGAAAACGAATCTGAAAACAGTGAGCAGGGAGGATAGGAACTATGAATATTTCAATTACAAAACTTCAACAACAGCTTAGCAGTCTACTCGTATTTGGGATTCTATCGGTTTTTATGGCAACAGCCGCATTGGCACAGGTAAAATCGGATTACCAGATACAGCAAGATTTCAAACAAGAGGTTAAAAATATTAAGCAAAAGCTGGACAACACCAATAAGCAAGCGGAAGCCAAAAAATTGGTTGAGCGTGTCCGAGAGCTCGAAAACAATTATTCGGCCTATGATGAGCTTATTAATAAAGCTCTATATCCAGATACGTTTGAAGAGCAGATAACTGAACTGGAAAACAGGACTAACTTGACAAAAAAGCGATTAGCAAGGATAGAGCAGCAGGAACAGAAACTGCTCGTGTTGAGCGACCGGCTAGCAAGTTATAATACCAGACTTACCAAGCTCGACAACAAAACCGATTCTTTGCAAACGATAGTACAGGAAGCCAGTCAAAGTGAAGAGGAACTGAACGATGAGCTTCGTCGTTACAGGCAAAGTTTGCAACAACGCGATGAGTTGGTTCTCAGTTTTGTAGATTCGGTCCTTATGACATATCAAAACATGGATATGGCCGCTATTGATGATATGGAGAATACCAGTACAAGTAACCGTATTTCGGCAGGAGAGAGTCCCCTTAAATTAATCCGTACTATCCCTTCCGAAAGTATTCAGCGCCTTGAAGCTGAATCCCAAATGACAGCGGAAGATCTTTTGAGGATGAAAAATGT
>JBEPXS010000138.1:0-8171 GCA_041641755.1 Balneolaceae bacterium | reverse complement strand
ACCACATCTCCGGGCATGACCATTACTTCCCCAATGCGGGTCGGCTTATTGATGCCCACCAGTGTTGTATTCAGCTCTCCATCCGGATTATTCAGGTGGTGGGACGGATGGTAACTTCTGAAAAAGGCGGTGAATCCCTCAATCTCTTTCAGGCCGGCTACATCACGGACTGCGCCATTATAGACGATACCATTTCCAGAGTTCGCAAAAATGGCATTTCCTACATTGTCACCGATTGTGGGACCATCCTCATGCGCGCCGAACTGGTCGGCCACATACACATCACCATCCTGAAGCATCTCCACAGGCCAAGAGTTCTGCGAGCCGGTACGTCCGGCCTTCTCTCCGCGCGCCTGAATCACTCTATGCACATCGGGACGCCCCGGCATAAAGGTGGCCGTCAGGGCCCGCCCCACCAGCACGCTGTCAGGATTCAGCACTTCCCATCCACCGGCATACTGATGCTCAAAGTTGGTGTTACGCAACACTGCCCACGCTTCCTCCATGGTTACTTTCTTCATCCGCTGCAAGATGCCTTCGTGAACCTTCGGGCGTCCGTCGGGGTAGCGCTCTCCTTCCCATTCCGGTGTCAGAGCGATTACTTCCTGGCGGGTAAATTGCGCTTGCTGGGCCTCAACTGGGACTTGAAAGATCAATAATAAGACGAACATTAATATTGAACTTAGTATCAGATATCTCTTCATCATACTATGATTTAAGTTTAAATCACTAATTATCCGCTATCAGGCCAAGAGCACCCTACAATTGGGTGCTCTTGAAAATGATAGAGTTTTTAATTTTAAAAGGGTACTTAATTAGTATAGGCCGGATTCTGTTCAAGCTCTGGATTTGAATCCACTTCTTCCTGAGGATAGGGGAAGTATCGATGCATGCTGGGTTGATATCCGTATTGGCTTAACCTTTCGGTAGCAGAGGTATAACTGCTCTCTTCATCCTCCCATCGCCGTAAATCATTTAGACGGTGCAGCTCAAAAGCAAGCTCTACCCGGCGCTCATGAGCGATGGATTCAAAGAATTCTGCCCTGCTACTGTTAGAATCCACAGAATATGGAGAACTTCCATTGGGATATGTTGGCATATTTACCCTTGCCCGAACTTCATTGATCCAGTCGATAGCTAGTTGCTTATCAGCCGCAGTGGAACCACTTTTCAGAGCCGCCGCTTCTGCTGCCATCAGATACACATCCCCGAGCCTAATCAGACATTCGTTCCAGGGACTGTCCCAGTGGCCTCGTGTTACAGGAAATTGTCCCTTCTTCATGCCAAGACCTGTAAAGGTCCATTCGGCCTGGAAGCCATCAGGTTCAGCTGCGTTGTCATAGAATTCCCCGTCTTGCCAGATCGAATAAAAGAGCCGTGGATCTTTGCTATCAAACACGCCATCGGGATCCGGGCCGCTATAGTCTTCAAATTCATCGACCAGATTTTGCTCAGGAATACGGTTACCCCAACCTCCCTGACCTTGTGGCAGGTTATAGTCTAACCGGGTGTTATCCTCTCCAGGGGCAGTAGAATATTGAACCTCAAATATAGACTCAGAATTGTTGTCCACTACATTGATATCCTGGAAGTCATCCAGCAGTTGATATTCCCCAGATTCAATAACAGCTTGTAACTCCTGTTGTGCCGCGGCGTAGTCCTGATTATACAGTAAGACCTTGCCCAACAACGCCTGTGCAGCACCAAGTGTAGCCCGTCCGATATCATCACTTCCATATTGAGATGAAGGTGGAAGTAAGTTTTTGGCTTCCTGAAGATCAGGGATTATTACCTGATTGTAGATATCCGCTACAGGGCTGGCAGGCTTGGCACCAACCGAGGCGTCGGTAGGGTTGGCTTCCGTCACCATGGGCACGGGACCAAAATAGCTGGTCAAATGCCAGTAATATAACGCCCTGAGAAAACGTGCCTCCCCTAAAATTCGATTTTTGGTATTCTCATCCATATCAATATCAGGTACATTTTGCAGTACCAGGTTTGCACGAAATGCGCCCTGATAAGAATCCTGCCAGACAGCATCAAAACGACTAAAGTTTGCAGAAAAAGCCCAACTGTTAGTCGGGATAGACACGTTATTTGCGTTATCTATATCATCTGTACCACCCTCTATTGAGTTCGGATAATCGATATTATAAAGACTCTGTAACGGATCATAGGCAGCATTTACGGCAGACTCAGCATCTGCTTCATTACGGTAAAAATTATCTGGAGACAGTGAATCTGAGGGAGATAGGCTCAAAAAATCCTCATCACAGCCCACAAACAGTACTATACATATCAAGAATAAACTTATCATTGTTTTGGATTGCATAACAAATTCCTTCATTTGATTAATTTGTGATATAAATTCTAACATCATTTAAGCAGGTTTGGATGCTAAATATCTAACCGAATTCCCGCTTGAATGGAGCGTGGAATAGGATATGCACCATAGTCTACACCCTGCGAAAGGGTGGTACCACTTACTCGTCCTATTTCTGGGTTGTAAGAGCGATAGTTATCAAACGTAAACAGGTTTTCAGCCTGCACATAGATGCGAAGCTGAGAAATACCCAAACTACGTGCCACATCAGGACTCAGACCATACCCCAGTTTTATCGTACGAACTCTCAAATATGACCCATCTTCTAAAAAGCGGGTAGAAGGACGAGTATTATCGTTCGGATCACCAAAAATAGCTCGCGGTACATCGGTATTACGATTATTTGGTGTCCAGCGATTCAGAGCAAAATGCTCCGTGGAATTATTGTCACCTTCCCCTTCGTTGATACCAGCCCAGACAAGATTATATATATCATGTCCCTGTTTGCCCTGGAATTGGATAGACAGGTCAAAATTATTGTATAGCAGGTTCAACGAGAAACCATATGTAAAGTCAGGGAATGGATTACCAATAACGGTTTGGTCGTCAGCGTCAACCACCCCGTCGTTATTAATATCCCTGAATTTAATATCCCCGGGTGCGGTTCCAGTCTCTTGGGTAGCATGTGCATCCACTTCAGCCTGATCCTGGAATACACCATCCATAACCCAACCGTAAAAGAGACCTACAGGGTCTCCAACGCGGGTAACGGTTCGGATATAATTGGGATCACTTTGCTCGCGAAAGAAAATAGGCCCTCCTCCTCCAAGTGAGGTAACTTCATTTTTGTTCGTAGAGATGTTTCCAGATATGGTGTAATCCAGATCACCAATGCTGTTCTGATAATCAAGAGAAAATTCGAAGCCTTTATTTTGCAAAGAACCGGCATTCTGAACAGCCCCGTCATCCCTGTTGAAACCAGAACTTGAAGGAATGGGAACCTGCAAGAGAATATCTTCGGTCTCCTTGACGTAATAATCCATGACAAGATTAAGCCTGTCATCAAGTAATCCGATATCTAAGCCGATATTTGTTTGCGTCGTTGTTTCCCACTGCAAGTCGCTATTACCCATTTCAGTATAGGCGGCACCAGGGGTTAATGACTGGCTTTCGCCGAGGATATATCGCTGACCAGGCTGTATACTGGCAATAGCGGCATAATCCCCAATTTCCTGATTACCAACAACACCCCAACTAGCTCGGAGGGTAAGATTTGAAAAGAAGTCAACATCTGACATAAAGGACTCGTTTGAAATCCTCCAGTTACCAGAAAATGACGGGAAAACGCCATAACGGTTATTTTCACCGAAACGGGATGAGCCGTCACGACGCACCGTTGCCATTAGGTTGTACCGGTCATCGTAGGTATAATTAATACGGCCCATCTGTGAACGGAGCGCCCAGGACGTGTTAACACCACCTACGTTATAAGTACCAAACCCTGCATCTAATACTCGCAATGAGTTATCGGGAAATTCCTCCCGGTTTCCATTAAGAAATATGGTCTCGGATTTTTGCTGGGAGTACCCGACCAGTGCCGTTATCTCATGCACATCATTGAATACACCTTGATACTCCAGTGTATTCTCAATGATATAATTATCGCCATTTACACGGTTCTCAAACAGATCTGCGGTGGAATTACTTCGGCCTCCCATTTCATAGCGTGGGAAAAACGACTTGGAGCGATTCAGGGAGATATCGCCTCCTACCTGGAGTCGATAGCTTAAATTATCCAGAATAGAATATTCGGCAAACACTGTTCCCCGGAGAATGTTATGCTGTTCCGTTACATCGTTCACATTGAGAATACCAACCCTGTTGGCACGGAAAATAGGTGCATAGTGACCTTCGGGCCCACAAAATCCCCCAAGGTTTTCAGGACAGCGAACCGGCATGGTCGGTGAACTTTGCAACAGTTCCTGGTAGAAGTCAAAGGTGGGATTAAATGTTCCATTCCAGATAGCACGTGATAACTGCATATTTTCCCCAACACGCAGTTTATCGGTAATATTAATATTGGTATTTAGTTTCGCTGAATACCGTTTAAACCGGCTGTTGGGAAGAGTACCCTCCTGGTTAAAATATCCTGTAGAAAAGGAGTAGGTAGCATTATCGTTACCGCCGGATACCGTCACACTATAGTCCTGAATTGTAGCGGGATCGTGAGCTGCTTCCTCCCAGTCCGTACTTCGGGAGAGGTTATCCGACAATTCCGGGTCGGTAAAGGCAGTAGGCAGGAAGGCACCGTCGAATGCATTATTATATGCATCGGTAGCAAAATTTATGTACTGCTCACTGTTCGACATCCCAATTTTATCGGTAATAGTGTTTACCCCTCGAGAAATGCTTATCGATACTTGAGTATCTCCTGCACGTCCTCCCTTGGTAGTAATCATCACCACACCGTTGGCTGCTCGTGCCCCGTAAATAGCAGCTGCAGAAGCATCCTTCAGGATCTCCACCGATTCAATGTTGTTGGGATCAAGGGAGGCAAGTGGGTTTTCTGTGCCACCACTTCCGATAAATACCGGCATTCCATCGATAACATATAGTGGATTATTATTTCCAAAGGTAGAAATACCACGAATATCAATATCAACAGGAGCACCGGGCTGACCTGTAGTAGGCGTGACTTGAACGCCAGCCGCCCGCCCCTGGAGTGTGTTCTGAAGACCAGAAGAAGGTACAGTAGCAATTTCATCACTTGTGACAGAAGATATAGAACCTGTGATATTGCTTCGCTCCTGCTGGCCATAACCAACCACAACAAGCTCATCCAGGGCCGTTTGTGCAGGCTGCAGGTTAAAATTAACAGTAACCTCGTCTTGCCCTTCAGATATTGTGACTTCCTGAGTTGCTTCTTGATACCCAATAAAGGATGCAACAAAGGTGTAGGTCCCTGGTTCTATTCCCGCAATCTGATATTCTCCCTCTGCATCTGCCGAAGCCCCCTGTGTGGTTCCTTCAATAGAAACATTGGCTCCCGGTAACGGATCTCCGGTTCGGGCATCAGTTACAACACCAGAAACCGTCGACTGAATCAAAGTTGGGCTCAGAGCCTTGCTATGTTGCTTTATTAACAGATACCCATTTTGGGAGAACATATATTCCAGCCCGGTATCTTTTAATATGAAATCTAAAGCCTTGGTTACCCCTATCTCTCCATTAATAAGAGTTACCGTTTTTTCATGATTCATAATATCACCACGATAGGTCAGCTTTAGACCAGTTTCTCGGGCAACCTCTTGTAAGGCCTCTTCAACAGTTTCATTATTCAGGTTGAGTTTTATTTTTTTGTTGATCTCTACCTTATAGAACATCTTTTGAATATCCGCAGCTGTTACATTGTTAACTCTTGCCAACTGATATGCTTCCTGTGCCTGTAGAGCGTTCACATTTTGCAACGGCAAAAAGATGAGAAAGAACAACAAATAGTAGTTCAGTCCCCTTATATTTTGTACGACTTTTTCCATAATCCTATCCCTTTTTATTTATTTGATTTGCTGTTATCCCTATTCAAAAAACAACAATACTTATTCCCTTAGCCAGTTTACATGGCTAATGATTTAACACATATTATCCCTTCTTACTTAAATACTATACGAGAGCTCTTTTTTTGGTACTCCAGCTTCATGGAGGTGGCAATGACATGTAAAATCTCTTCCATATTAGCCTTATCAAATGTACTGTGATAAGGTACTTGAAGAAGACTGGTATCAGCTATAGCAATTGAGATATCAAACTTTCGTTCCAAGTGCCTAAAAACCTGTTCCAACGGAACATTGTCGAAATTCATACCTCCACGGGTCCATAACAGATGATTTTCAATATTTACTTTTTGTACCTTAGCCGGGCCTTGTTGTTTGTCCACACGTGTAAATTCCCCTTTGGTCAAAATAACCTCAGATGACTGTTGGTCCGTTTTGGAATTTACCGCCACTTTTCCCGATCGTACTGATACATCAACATTGTCATCCTCTTCCCATCCCTGCACATTGAATTCCGTTCCAAGAACCTTTATGTCAGTATTTTGAGCATGTACAATGAAGGGATTATTCGGATTGTGACTAACTTTGAAGTAGGCTTCACCATCTAAAAACACTTCCCGTTTTTCACCTGTAAATTCTTTTGGGAAACGAAGAGAGCTAGCCGCATTTAAGATCACTTTTGTACCGTCAGAAAATGTAACACTTGCTTTTTCTCCTTTATTTGTCACCAGATCCTGCATTACATAAAATTCCTGGGCCTGTTCTGCTTCATTTTGGGTATTAACCAGATAATTATTCGCCAAGTAACCAGACAAGATAATTACCAGTATAACTGCGGCAGCCCTGAAATAATTGACTACGGATTTTTTGTTTCTTCTAACGTTGTACACAACAGGTTGAACCCGTTCTCCCTGTACTGTTTCACTGCAGAATTGTCTCCAGGCTTCTTCTGTATTTATTTGCAATTCTTCCTCTGGAGTTTGCTCCCATATCTCTTCCAATTGCCTGACCAGTTCACGATTGGTCGGGTCTTGTTCCATCCATTTCCAGAGTTCACGCCGCTCCGTAGGAGTCGCATTTCCTGTAATATAACGCTGAATAAGAGTCCAGTTTTCCAAACCTAATTCCGAATTTATCTTAATTTTTATTGAAGCTTCTATTACTTAAGACAACTGAAGAACGAGGCACCCTGTAATTTTTTTTAAAAAAATAAAAATGCACTATAAATGTAGAACAGTTATGGAATAGCTGGACAAAAGATTGATGAAAAAACGTGTGCTGCACCTCTCGATAAAACTCAAAGAAAAGGCAATCAGACTACTTTAAAATAATGGTAATAAATGTGATAGATTCTCTCTGAGTTTTTTCAGAGCACGTGTCATCTGGGATTCAACTGTTTTGACAGAAACATCCATTACTTCAGCTATTTCCTTGTAGGTAAGTCCATCAATTCGATGTAGTTCATAAGTCATTTTGCCACGAGGAGGTAGCTTTGCTATCTCTTCTGCAATCGCTTTTTTTATTTTCTGCTCTCTACGGTCACTCTCATATTCGATAGAAGGATACTCTTTTTTTTCAATCCATTTTTTATCATACTTATCCTCTACCTGTTGATGTTTTAAGTAGTTTAGACTTTTATTCTTCACCATCTTATATAGATAGGAACGTAGTGAAGACTCGATCTCCCATTTTTTTCTATTCTCCCATAAATCGGCAAATACTTCCTGGGTAATCTCTTCTGCAATCGCTTTTGAATTTACATACCTCCAGGAATAACGGGTCAAATTTGAATAATGCTTTTTAAAAAGCTTTTCAAATGTTTGATGATCTCCTTCCCGGATGCTCTGAATCCATTCTACTTCACCGTTATTATTTGAGGCTAATTCCAAACCAGTTTTCTGATATCTAATTTTATTATTCCCTGAATTAGTCAGGATTAAAGTCACAACTAAAAATGGAACCCAAAAAAGTCTTTCCTTAATAGCTACTTCTCAGATTCAATTTTTCCATTTATGTAAAAAGCCCTGATCCTATCTGTAAAATCAGGGCTGTTACATATTCAGCCAGTGATTAAGGGAGGAACTCCCTACTCAAAGAACGGGTACCCCTCGGTGGCGTATTTGGCCATGCCCTCCTCGTTGATCTCCACGCCGATGCCCGGCTTCTCCGAGAGCGGAATATACCCATCCTCCACCATCGGGCCGTCCCAGGTGACAATCTCCTTGAACATCGGATCCTCATGAAAATAGATCTGCCATTCCATGATCATGAAGTTCGGCACCGAAGCACACACGTGG
>JBEPXS010000137.1:0-8175 GCA_041641755.1 Balneolaceae bacterium | reverse complement strand
GCAGCAAGAGGTGGAGCCGGTCACCGACAACCCGGTGTATCGTAAACGGGCCATCGACAAATTGGCCGGGGCTGTTAACATTCCTACCGTTTCATACCATGATACCTCCGAGATAGATTACGCTGCTTTTCAGCTGTTTACCAGTTACCTGGAACAACAATTTCCATCGATTCAAAAGCAACTTTCCCTGCAGTATATTTCTGATCACTCGCTGCTGTACCGTTGGCAGGGCGGGGATACCAGCGCTTCTCCGATCGTACTTGCGGCTCATTATGATGTGGTGCCTGCACCGGATTCTGCCAGTTGGACCTATCCGCCGTTTTCAGGTCGGGTTTCGGATGGTTATATCTGGGGACGGGGTACGCTGGACGACAAAGTTGGAGTGATAGGCATTATGGAGGCGGTGGAGATGCTGCTGGAGGAGGGCTTTCAACCGGAATCCACGATCTACCTGGCCTTTGGCCACGACGAGGAGATAGGAGGTTTGAACGGTGCCGCCCGGATTGTCGATACGCTGAAGGCCCGGGGAATTACTCCCCGGTTTGTCCACGATGAGGGGATGATGGTAACAAAAGGACTGATGCCAGGCGTGGAGCGCCCGCTGGCCGTAATCGGAACAGGGGAGAAGGGAAATATCAGCCTGGAATTGACAGCACGGGCCAATTCAGGACATTCCTCAATTCCACCGGATGAGTCTGCTATTGGCAAGCTGAGCAAAGCCATCGCAAATCTTGAAGAAAATCCTTTCCCTGCACGAATGGACGCCATTGCCGGGCAAATGTTTTCGTTTATAGGACCGGAGCTGCCTTTTTTGATGAGGGTGGGGATGGCTAACCGCTGGGCATTTAATCCGTTGATAAAAAAACGGCTGTTGCAAACACCATCTACTGCCACTTTACTGCGTACAACGACGGCCCCTACAATATTCAACGCCGGAGCAAAAGATAATATGCTGCCTGCAAAAGCAAGTGCGGTTGTAAACTTTCGTATTCTACCGGGAGATAGCATTGAAACGGTCTATGATCACGTGCGCAGGGTGGTGGAGGATACAACCATCCGATTACGCTCCATCGATAAAGCAACTAATCCCCGGCCGATGGCAACAGTTGACAGCGAATCGTTTCAGCTGCTGCATCGGAGTGTCCGCCAGGTTTACCAGGATGCAATTGTGGCTCCCGGACTGATGGTAGCTGCAACCGACGGTCGCCATTATGCAGATCTGACTCATAATGTTTACAGCTTTAGTCCTTTTTTGGTTGGCCCGGATGACGTAAGTCGTTTTCACGGGCTAAATGAGCGGATCGGGGTTAATGTTTATCACAAATACATTCTCTATTTTTACCAGTTGATTAAAAACAGCAACGAAGAGGATTCCGGCGGGTAGGCAACCGTTTATTCTTCTAAAATTTTCTATATTGAAAATGCAAGAAAAAAATCTTAGATAAGTTTGAGATAAGAAAGGTTTCTTAGCTGCAAAAGCTATTAGCATAACTGATTTTTTCGGGTGGAGAGATGACGCCAACGGTTTACATTCAAAGCTGAAGACTTCAATCAATGCTGTCATCCTAATCGATAGTGGAGGGATCTCATCCACGGTACAGGAGTGAAAACCGAAGATCTTTATCCAAAATATGTGGATAATTCTTAACCTTTATGTTAATTTAATTCCATGAACAAGGATTCCAGGAGGAGGTACCAAACGCTTAAAAACGATCTGGAGCGGATGGTGCCCGATTCCGATTTGAACCACGATGAAGAGCTGTTTCAAGATACTGAAACGGAAGCAGAGAAGTCTGTACCTTCTCCATTTTGGCAGGGTATAAATCGTGCTGTTAAAAATATACTATTGTCACTTTTCTGCGTGTTTATCGCTGTCCTATGGTTGTTTGATTGGAACCTTTCACATTTCGCCAATACCACGTCTGACCTGGTAGCAGGACTGTTTGATGATGAATTGGCTGAGGCACGAACTGCTCCCGAAATACCGGCACTATCTTCAATACCGGAGCTTCCTGAGTTGCCGCAGGGGATAGAGTCAAAAATCGAGGCTGAGATCGAAGCGAATCAGGGTAAACTGGAACTGGAAATGAGTATGACGGATTATGTAGCTCGTATCCGGGAGGCAGGGTATCGTGATCAATTTTCCATGGCCGCACTTACAGCTTTCTATCATGCGGGAGTAACAACCCAATATCTTGATCAACTAAATGAGGCTGGATTTTTAGATCAGCTCTCCTTTCCCGCTGTTATTACATTTCATTCCACCGGTGTTACTACCGATTACCTGGAAGAGATGCAACAGGCGGGATACCTGGAACAGTTTGGTTTCCCGGCACTGGCCTCGTTTTATTCTGCCGAAATTCCTGTTTCCTATCTAAATAGCCTGAATGAACAAGGAGTTCTTCAGGATCTTTCCTTTTCGGATATACTGGTAATGTTCCAGTCAGAATAGGTCATCCAAGTAAGAGCATAGGAATAGCATTGAAGAACTGGTCATTAAATTTCAAATTATTGACGTCTCTTCTTGTTAAAATAACCTGAACTCGGAATAAGAACTGAGAAAACGAGTTAACATCGTGTATCTTTTTCCAGCCGGCGACGTTTTTGGTTCGTTTTTTCGTCGTTGAAAAAATGAACAACAACAAAATACCTTCTATTTGACAAAATGAATGTAAATTCCATGGAATTCTTAAACTGAGCTCACGTTAAAGTAGAACAATTAATCTCCACTTGGCCATGTCTCAGGTTTGGCTCTCCATTCACTCAGCAAGTCCAGATCTTTTTCATCAATAAATCCTTCCTGGATAGCTACATCTACCAGGGTAGTATAGTCGGTAAGGGTGTAAAGATTAATATTGGCATCCTTAAACTTCTGTATCGACTTATCAAATCCATAGGTAAAGATGCTGACAACGGCCTGGATGTCTGCCCCGATAAATTTGAGGGCTTCCACCACGGATAGGACCGACCCCCCGGTAGAGATGAGATCCTCAATCACAACTGTTTTTTCACCCTTGTCCACACCTCCCTCTATCTGGTTACCCATGCCATAGGCTTTGGCTTTGGAACGAACGTAGGCCATCGGTTTTTCCATTTTACCGGCAACCCAGGCAGCATGCGGAATACCAGCTGTGGCGGTACCGGTAATCACTTCGACATCGGGATATTCATCTTCGAGAAAATGTGTAATCTGTTTTGCGATTTTAGCCCGTATTTTCGGATATCGCAAGGTCAGTCGATTGTCGCAGTAGATAGGCGATTTCCATCCTGAAGACCACGTAAAAGGATCATCGGGGCGTAATATAACCGCATTTATCTCCAAAAGGTGAAGTGCAAGTTCTTCCGCAAATGAAGCGTCAATTATCATAATTCGTATCTGTCATTTAAAATTGTTCTCACTATATCCCGGTGGTTGTAAATCGGTAAATTAATAAAATCATGTTAAAAATTTATAAAGCCAAAATATCTAACCTGGATTATTCACCAAGAAATATTTCGCAGAGCCGGGAAAAGCTTAAATTAAATTTATTCCTTCATTCCAAGCTAACTTCTTATTAAACAATAATTTATAGCATAAATAAATATTGTTTGTGAATAATCCAGGCTAAAGTATCAACAGCATAAGTATCTTCAGGATAATAAATGCATAAAAACCAGCCAACAGGTCATCCACCAGAATGCCCCATCCCCCCGGCAGCTTTTGAAGATTATCTACACCAAGAGGTTTGGCAATATCAAAAAAACGGAACAGGAAAAAACCTGCAACCAGGATAAGAATATTGGTCGTCAGGTCGGGGGTAAAGGAGATCGCGATAAAGGCCATACCCTGCCCGGCAAATTCATCCATGACCAGGGGAGAGGGATCTCCACCCCAAACACGTTCACATTCATCAGCTACCCAGAGTGTGAGGAATGAACAGACGGCAGTAAAAATAGCGACGCCGTACCATGGGGTGTAAACGCCTACAAAATAGAGTGGAAAAAGCGCAAAAAAACTGCCCCAGGTTCCGGGAGCATTGGGAAGAAAGCCGGCATTAAAAAAACTGCCGATAATCGGTTTAAGTCGTTGCATTATTATTTTTTAGGTTGAAAATATCACGATTGACAAATACATATTCGAAGCCGGAATAGACCGTCAAAACTACGATGGCTATCATGAGCCATCCGAGCAGGCCACTGGCCATCAGTTGGGTGCAGAATGTACTCAGCCACACATCCGTTTCGATGAAGACCCCGACCATAAGTACCAAATAGAGAAAAAACATCTGACTCATCGTTTTGAATTTGGCGGTAATCCGGGTTTCCATCTCGATATTGCGATAGTCAGCCAGCATACGCATTCCGGTAACAAAAACATCCCTGAAAACAATCAGGGCCACGGCCCACCACGGGAACTGGTCGGCATCAATAAAAGGCAAGCAGATAAAACCTGCAAATGTCAAAATTTTATCGGCCAGCGGATCCAGGAAAACACCATATGAGGTTTGTGCACCATATAGCCTGGCAATATAACCATCGAAGAAATCGGTGACCACTGCTACGGCAAAAACCGCTATACTCAATGACCTCCAAACTACCTCATCTTGGATATACATAAACAGAAAGATGGGAGCCAGAATGATGCGAAGGGTACTTAATATGTTGGGTATCCGTTGCACGGGGGAAAGATAGTAATTGTAACCTACAATTCTTAGTGATCTGTGGTTATAAATTCCACCCTCCAAATGTGCGAACAGGGCAGGAAAGAATTTGTAGTTATTACTTTTTTCTGGCTGTGAATACTTCGACCGTGTGATACGGATCATGGATAATACATAAATACATAAGCAGGGTTCAAAATTGACAGTATGATTGATATAACTCTTAATTTTCTTGAATAATCTTCCAGACTTGCTCAATCCATCCGGTATCTTTTCCCGTATCTAACCGGTTTAAGGAGATGTTCTCAAAGTGTTCTGAAACAGATCGTTTTAATCAACTTTTTCTCTCCAGATTAAGCTGTTGCGCACCAGGAAGCGACCGCTGAAAGTAATTGGCACACCAGCGTTATTGCGCTCGAAGAAGGGTCCTGACGGAGTGCTTATCCACTCAACAGCTGAATCAGGTACTGGGCCCCGATGCCAACCGATATGGCAAGAGCAAAGCTAAGTAGGGTACCTATCAATATATATTCGGCCTCCTTTCGCTCCCGGCTGCCCTCCAGCTTGCCGCTGAACCGAAACACTGACTTGGCAGCGATCAGGAATCCTATGGCACTGTATTGGTTAAGCAGAATGAAGGTGAGAATAATAAAACGCTCTGTTCGGCCTATCCACATGCCGGCGTTTGCAAGGCCGGTCAATTGGTCGGACTCTTCGGCCGTTAGCTCCTTTTGCCAGCGACTGGTGATCATTGACACTACATATCCGAAAGGCCAGGTTACAATTATATAGCTTACAAATACAGTCCAGAATATTGGGGAGTAAAAAAGCTGTTGGAAGAGTTGGCCGGCCTCTGGAATGTTACCGGAATATACAAGCCAACCAGCAATAAGCATCAGCAGGTGAGCAAGTTGGTCTCCCAGGAAATATCGTATTGCAGCCGGTCGGGATAGCTTCCAGGAGTCGATGAGCAGGTGGGTCACCATAATAAACAGTGGAAGAAGTACATGATCCCAGTCGGCCAGCAGCAGGTAGGTAAGCACCCCAACAATGGCTATATGATAGTATAGCTGTGGGGCTCGCAGGCCGTTAGCCCGTTTTTTCTCAATCCAGTTGCGGGGTTGAGACATAAAATCGGCTGCCAGGTGTGCGGCAAGCAATCGAAGCAGTATAAGGATATCCGCTGTAGACATATTTTTAACCTGTAGTTTAGGGTAACAGCTTAAGTCCTAGACAAAAAACAAATTCTGACTAACAAATCACAAAAACGAATCTAATCCCTTAGATCACAAAAAATAAACAAATTCCCAATTTTTAACTTCCAGCCTTTACCCTAATAACGTTTTTGTACCGCTCCAAAAGTTTTTCGACGGCAAACCACCCAGCTCCCTTCACCCGGTAATGAACCGCTGCCTGTGATATTCCGAACTCTTTCCCAATCTGTTTTCTCGGTTTTCCGTCGAGCAGTTCCGCAACAATTTCAGCCTGGTTGGCGGACCATTTAGCAATTACTGCATCCAGCAGGGCAGTCTGTACTTCCAGTTCTTCGTTCAGTTCTTTCCAGGGCGTGTTGATGGTAAGACGTTCGTCGGTCTTCATGGCATCGAGCAGGGGTCCGGAACGCCGATATGCCTCACCATCTCCCTCCGAAACTTTTTCCGGCAGGTAATCGATGCTGCCTATCCCGATCGCCGTACGGGCATCCCAGTTAATTGAGCTTTTTTCTGGTTGGGTTTTGCGCAGCCAGGAGCGAATGACGAGACTTGCCGGAAGGGCAGAAGCAGGATCAGTTATTATCCCCTGGAAACTGTCACCCCTGTAAATATCAAATGATATTGAATGACTATCATTCGTATTTAGTGCATTAATCTTATCAAAAGAGGCTTTGAGGGTATCTATCAGCAGATCGCGATCTTCCTTGCTCACTTTTGAGGAACCCACCACATCACCTGTAAGGACAGCATAAAGTGATTTTGTACTCATAGATGCTCCTTTATTTTATAATAATATAAGCCTATATACTTAAAAATCAAATTTTAAGTCTTAAAACTTAAAACAGGGTATTTAAGCTTAAATACTTAATTTAAGGAGAGTTTAAAAATTAGATGGTCTGCCAGCAGTACCAAAAGGCCGGTAAAAGATAAAACAACCATACTCAGAACGGGTTCCCAGATCACGAATCCGCCGATGGTGCCCAAAACAGCGCCGAGGTATTGAATATACTTAAGTTGTTCGTTGGTGGCCCCGCGTATAATATTAGTAAGTTTTTGCTCATCATATTCATTCAGTTTTTCTTCTACGAGGTTCTGTACATCCAGCTGGTTGACTAAACGGTAGAGGAGGGAGGTGACCAGGTTTTCGATGGCATCGCTGTGTTTGTCGAGTGTAGGGGGGAGACGGTCCAGTAAGTCGTCTAGCTTGTCGAGTCCACTTTCTACTGAGCCGGGCAATCGGATTAGTGATTCCTCAATAATTTTCTGCATTTGCTGACCCCGAACAAAAGAATAGGCCTTAAGTGCCACTTTTTCTATCGATTTATTTTCCAGGGCTTCCTCGATCTGGATCAAAATTTTTTCGGCAATGGCTGCCCGAATTTCCTGATCGGCGATCATCTCTTCCACATATTCCACGACCCACGCCTTCAGTTCTTCTCGGAAGGAGGGATCATCAATAATATTTTTAAGGTATTGGGTGGCCTCTTCACGGTAATGACTGATGATCTGCGATTCATGAATTTTTTGTTTAATGATTTCCGGATTGATCAGGTCATCGGAAACGGCCCGGGCCAGGCGCCAGGCGATCCGCTCTTTCTGGGCTGGAATAAGTCCATAGCCAAGGACGGGTCGCTTTTGGGAGGGTTTAAATAACATGGTAATAGCCAGCCAATTGGTAAGGAAGCCAATCAATCCGCTGATGCTCAGTATTTTCAGGAGTCCCTGAAGTTGCAGTTCCATTCCAAACAAGGTGAGTATCATCCCTTCGAAATCCCAGAAAAAAGAAGTTACAAACACAATTACGAGCAGGTAGGGGAAGAAGCCAAGTAGCTTTAACCAGCCTTTGTGGCGGTACTCAAAACGGGCTGGAGGGGCGGGTGTTTCCGGGGATTCATCTTCCAGACGATCGATGACAGCATATCGTGCAACGATACCCCATAGGTTACGTGCGTATGCCTTGGTTTTGTTTTTGGCTACATCAAGGGCACCCTGAGAGCCTTCCGATTGTTTAAGTGATTGCTGTTCGTCCATTAAAGTAGGTTGTTTTTAACCACCGGTCTGGGTGGAGACAAAATATAGAATTTTCTACGCAGGTGCGTCGCACCTATAATTTGGGCACAATTGCCACTACGAAAAATGGGTCGCATTGTTCCAAAATAGGAGAGAATGACGGGAATCATGGGGAAAGTCTGGGACCGGAATTTAAGAAAACGAAGAAACCGCGATCATAGAATAGTTAACATCAACTCGGGATAAGGAAGAATCTATTTGTTGGCTGCTATCCTCCGGCCTTCGAAATTTTTGTTGGCCGAGTGACCGGA
>JBEPXS010000136.1:0-8191 GCA_041641755.1 Balneolaceae bacterium | reverse complement strand
TCCGTATTCTCGATACCGTTGGCCCGGAGGACGCTTCTCATATATTTTTTGTCGTGGCGTCTCAAATTTCCGAATGTATGAAACTGTTCCAGGTAGATGTCTTCCAGGGAGGTCCGTTCTGTAAGTATTCGTTCGGCGGCTTCATCCAGGTCCTCCCGTTTAGCTATGAACCCACCCGGCAAAGCGAAATAGCCGGTATTTTTGAACTCCAATATCAATATTTTCAGCTCCTTCTTGTGATACCCGAATATCACGCAATCAATAGATATACCCGGAAGGAACTGTTGCCAGTCTACTTGTTTTAGCTCACTCATTTTAAGTTCTGTACCTAAGACATATTTTGAAAATATGGTTCAATAGCTCTCAAGGTATAAAAACCTTGTGAATGAAGATATATTCTATTACAATTGTTGCATATTGCAACAATAAAATAAATTTGGCACCCTGTGGGATGTGTTATGGCTAAAGATTTCTGAGCAGAGAATACAGAAATTGGCAAACCGAAGATTTTACAAGGATATCTTGCAATGATTTTTAATAACTTCCAAATACATCTGGTAAACATATTGCACTGCTTACTGGTAATGCTTTAAAGGACCTATGACTACAGCGACTAAAATTTATATTGAGCCGCAATTTGTATTAGCCTTGTTGCATATTGCAATCCGCATATTTTATCAAATGCAGTCATCAATGTTCATTAAACACTACCGAGATGGTGAAAAAGACGATAACTAAAACAGTTTTATTTTTAATTGGAATTGGGTTTTTATTGTCCCCAAATGTACTGGCACAACCGGATACTGAAACAGCTCCCCAAAGAACGGTAGAAAATGGAAAGATCGAGGGAATAAATGATTCAGGTGTCCTGATATTTAAAGGCATTCCTTTTGCCAAACCTCCGGTTGGCGATCTCAGGTGGAAAGCACCCCAACCGGTCAATGACTGGGAGGGTGTCCGTAAAACTACGAAGTTTGGTCCCCGGTGTATGCAACGACCGGTTTTTGGCGACATGGTATTTCGGTCCGATGGTATCAGTGAAGACTGCCTGTATCTGAATGTTTGGACACCAACCCATGAGAAGGGAGCACGCCTGCCAGTGCTGGTATATTTTTATGGAGGTGGATTTATTGCGGGCGATGGTTCCGAACCGCGTTATGACGGAGAGCATATGGCCCGAACCAAGGGTATTGTCACGGTAACTGTAAACTATCGGTTGTCGGTGTTTGGATTTATGGCTCACCCTGAGCTGACGAGTGAGTCACCGAATAACGCTTCAGGTAATTACGGATTGTTAGATCAGGCGGCAGCGTTGAAATGGGTTCAAAATAATATTTCTGCCTTTGGGGGAGATCCATCTAAAATTACTATTGCGGGTGAATCGGCCGGTTCCATTTCGGTTAGTGCCCAGATGGCTTCTCCGCTTTCCCGTGACCTCATTGCAGGTGCGGTAGGAGAGAGCGGTTCCATAATAGGGGCTCTTTCTGTCGCACCGCTGAAACAGGGTGAGGATAGCGGTACCAAATTCCAGGAATTGGTTGGGGCAAGTTCTTTGGAAGAACTTCGTGGAATGAATGCGGATACACTCCTTGCTGCAACGGTCCAACAAAACGTTCCACGGTTTTCTCCGACGGTGGATGGATACTTCTTTCCCAAAAAACCGGTCGAAATATTCCGTATGGGTGAACAGGCTGATGTTCCCTTGTTGGTTGGGTGGAATTCCCAGGAGATGAACCATCAGTTTCTTTTTAGAGATAAAGAAGCGACTCCGGAAAACTACAAGCAGTTAATTCAAAATTTATATGATGAGGATGCTGAGAAAATATTAGAGCTCTATCCCGGTTCTACTAAAGAGGAGGTGCTAAAATCGGCTACAGACCTTGCCGGTGACCGCTTCATCGCATTTAGTACCTGGAAGTGGGGTGATCTCCATAAAGAAACCGGTAACAGTCCGGTCTATCGCTACTACTATGCTCATCCACGTCCCGCTATGAAGGGCGATTCCAGCAATACCTCACGAGCTGAAGGTGCGGTACATTCAGCTGAAATCGAGTATCTGATGGGTAATCTACCCAGGAACCGGGTGTACAACTGGACCCCGGACGATTACCAGGTTTCTCATATATTCCAGGGATTTGTTGCTAATTTTGTTAAGAGCGGAGACCCCAACGGTCTTGGTCTACCAATGTGGAAACCACTGTCTGAAGAGAAAGTGATGCATATAGCTGCTGATACCTACCTTCGTCCTCTCAAATATAAAGACAGGTATGAATTCCTGGATAAGCGTGCATATCAACAATCGGAGTAGACTTGAGGTAGTTAAGTTGTTTGCAGGACGTGAGTAAACAGGGTTAAGTTTTGGCATATACTTCTGGAAAGGATCTGTCCTGTTGCTCCTAATTTTGTGAGGCGGTTTACTTTGCTCAAAATTTTGCAGTATTTCTTTTCCTGATGAAATCGTCTGTAAAATCTATATTGATTTGGTCTGCGGTATTGGTGCTTATACTGGTATGGGTACCGGTGCTCGGTTTGGTACGGCTGTTTGACCGTGATCCTGCCCGTTATCGTACCGGCCGCCTTTTCCGAACACTTGGAAAATGGATTACCAGGGTAAATCCGGGTTGGAGGATATCGATCAGCGGCAATGCCGAGCGTATCGATGATCGGACGCCCTTTATTATTGTCAGCAATCACCTCTCCAATGCTGATATTCCGGTTATCTCAAACCTGCCGTGGGAAATGAAATGGATTGCAAAAAAAGAGCTTTTCGAAGTCCCTTTTTCAGGATGGATGATGAAGATGGCCGGGGATATTCCAGTAAACAGGCGTGATCCCCGAAGCCAGATATCTACCCTCAAACGTGCGGTGTACTACCTACGAAATGATTGTTCAGTCATGTTTTTTCCGGAGGGGACACGATCTCGTTCAGGCAAGTTGGGCCGATTCACCAATGGGGCGTTTCATCTTGCTATCAGGGAACGAGTACCCGTACTACCGCTGGTAATTGATGGTACCCAAGAGTGCCTTCCCAAGAACAGCTGGAAGTTTGGACCTGCTCCGGAAATTCAATTAAAAGTACTGGAGCCTGTTTCTGTAGAAGGCCTGGAGCCCGAAGAGGTGGAAAAGCTCACAACCGAGGTGCGTAACAAAATTTTGAATCAGTTGGTTGAGTGGAGGGGAGAAAGTCCGGCGGAGATAGATGCTACTATTCGTAAATAGCGTTAGGGTTAGAAGCTGGCTGAATATGCCCTTTTGTGGGTGAACCTTTTTAGTACGGCCCATCCCGACATAAGTCGAGATCAGCATAGCTGGAAAAAGGCCGCCGGGGAATCGTATCCCGAAAACTTTCGGGACCGGGACCCCGAGTTGATGCCATTATTTTGAATTTCAACATATTCACCCGGAAAAGTATGCACCATGTTAACTTGCTCCTTCTTAGATTAAAATATTCAAATGTGACTTGTTTACTAAAAGTATGTAGCTTAGTTGAGCGAATAAAAAGTTGGTTTTAGCAATCTATAAAAAGCAATCTACTAAGGCGACTCTATAAAAATGAGTCATTTTGAATCCACTGGCTATTGTTGGCCACATTATCTACAATAACCAAAATTCAGTTTAGCGTGGATCTAAATATTATTAATGCAAGGCATTACTCTATATGAATTTCAGACCATTTGTATTGAAATGTTGGTACCCCTTATTTCTAATCTTTTTTTCATTTTCATTAACAACAATACAGGCACAGGATACAGACTTCAAGAGATTTAGTTTGTCATTAAATGGGGGACTGACTCTCGGTAATGTTGATGAGGGGATTAGATTTATGGCAAGCAGTTTTAATGTCAGAACAGAATCCACTCCAACTTTTGGAGCAGGTCTTCAATATGCAATCACTCCAGCATGGTCAATAGAAGCCGGTTATGGATACCGGCAGATCAGGGGAGAGATAGAAAATTTTGAAACCACTGTGCATCTGTTGACGCTTAAAAATATCGTCAATCTGAATCAGCTCTTTTTTGTGAATCGGGTTTCAAACAGGGTTAATCCATACATTACGGCCGGTGTAGGCTACGACTTTTTCAGTTATGATTCCCCAACCAACCAGTTCGATGCACAAAATACCAGTTATAATTTAGGGGCCGGCGTAGCTGTGAAGTTATCGAATAGATTCGATCTGTTTACTCAATATGAATATCATTTGGCTTCCAACTCTGTGGATGATGTCGAAGCCGGATTCGGATCCGATTTAATAAATACCGTAACCGGTGGAATCCGAATTAACTTTGGGAAAAAAGATTCACGACATCCATCCTGGCGACCGGTACCTGTTGATATAAGTCCTTCAGACTATAAAAGTTTTAAAGCACAGGCTGAAAAGACACAAAAACTTGAGGACAGGGTTAATAATATAGAGCAAGAAGTAGATCAGAAAGACCAGAAAATAGAACAGCTGCAGGAGGTCCGTCAAAAAGAAGTTGACATGCTGACGAAACGGGTGAAGGAACTTGAAAACCGTGTGGCAAAACTTGAGGAGAGAATTGAAAAGGTAAAAGTTGACAGGGAAACCGGGTTGGCTAAAAAACTGCCTGCCGGCCATTATGTACAAATTTTTGCATCTCTGACCTTTGAAAATGCACAACGGGTAAAGGATGCAGCATTTAAAAAACTCAGAGAACATTTTGATATTAGTAAAGACAAGTTGATTATCACCAAACGGAAAAAGTTTTATGAGGTAAGTGTTGGCGTTTTCCAAAACTTTGACGAGGCCCTGAAAATACAGGATATTGTTCAGGAAGAGCATTCTGATGCTTTTATTATTACATTCCCGCGACCGGTTACCTTGCAGGATGATTTTAAAGGTTTGGAGGTGGTTGGACAGTAACTTTTAAGAGGTTGTTGCAAAACCAACTGTCATTGCGAATGAAATGAAGCAATCTCCTAATCAGAGCCTCTAAAGGGAGATTACTTTTTCCAAAAGTTTTCGGGAAATGACAGCTCGTGAAAGTGATGGTCTGCAAAACATTCTTAAAACAAATCCGAGCTTTGTAGCAGAGTATAGTTTGGCTAATAAACATTTCCGGACTAAAATATAGTGGTATTCAGTCCAACGCTATTTCAATAAGATAGTCATCCAGTTTGTGCTGGGGAATAACAGAACTTCCAAGCTGCAACTGTTCAACTATCTGGTTGTTCCGAAGACAGCATTTCTCGTAGAATAGCCTGTTTGTTTCCAAATCTTCCAGGATTAGTTTGCCGATATAACGATCCAGTAGTTCCCGTTTCTGGAAGTGATCCAGGATAAGGTCGAAAAATTGATCTGAACTCCCCTCAAAAAGATTTGCCAGTAACTCCCGTTCCACAATATTTTCTTTTTTAGGGAGAGGAAGCCGATAGTTCAGCGGGGTTAAATTTTTAACAAGTACCGGCGGCAAATGGTGTGGTGAATCGACCTGGTGCACAGCAATATAGAGCAGGCGCAGCAAACCACCGAGCGCTTTCCTGACTATCAGATGCCCCTTAAAGGCACCGAATGTCTGCCAGGTGTTTTGAGATTCTTGTTTCATATTCAGCTTAAAGCGCAGGCTGTCCCCCTTCAGTTGAAAATGAACGAAGTAATAGGTTTCGGGCGACTTTTTTGCGTGATTGAATTCGGGACGATGTTGTCGGATTAACCGGTTTTCCTGTAAGAGAGCCTCTTTTTCATCCTTACAAAGCTCAAACTCGATGTTATGTACCATACGTATGAGACGTATGGTCTTTCGGGATGCTTTTCCGACTTTGGCACGTCGATATGTAAACAGGCGGTTCCTCAGATTCTTGGCTTTGCCTATATAAAGCAGCGATCCATCCCTGCCAAACATTTTGTATATACCGGGCTCGGTGGGTAGATCCCCAAAAAAGTCGGCTCCCAAACGATCTTCCAAGGGATTGTAATTCTCAAAAAGACGCTGCTGATCAGGGTTTCTCATAGTTCAATTCCATGATGAATTCTCAAAAAAAGTATCAATAAATAGGCTCAGAATCTAAACTGCGATAGAGAGAGATTTTTTGAAAAGAATTATTCGCTATTTGGATTACCATTTGTCGAGTTATTTGTATTAATTTAAAGTATAAACTTCATAAAAAAGGGGGAAGTTATGAAGAATCTATATGGTACTGGGATTTTCGTCGCTCTACTATTAATCTCCTCGGTTTCGTTCGGCCAATCTGAGGAAGCTAACTATCTTAAATTCAATTACATAAAGGTAGAACAGGATCAGGTACATGATTATATAGAATATATGAATGCAACCTGGAAGCCGCTCTACCAAAAACAGGTGGAGGCCGGGACCATTGACAGCTGGAACCTGTATCGGGTTGTTACTCCCGGTGGGGCTAAAGGCAAATATAACTTTGTTGCTGTTACCTCTGCAGCAGGCCTTGAATCGTTCGAGTCTTTGCGTCCAAGGGATATCCTGAAAATGGATGATAAATCGGGGGAGGAGATCAAACAGATGATGGGCAAGGCTAATGATCTCCGTACCACCATGTACACAGAATTTTGGAAAACGATCAACAAGTTAGCAGTTGAAGGAGCCTCTCCACATCCTTCAAAATATATGATGATAGATTATATGATGGTGGCGCCCGGTAAAGATTTTGATTACCAGATGCTGGAGGATGAGGTTGCCAAACCGATTCACCAGGAGCGAAAAGAAAAGAGTCGGATGCAGGGCTGGGAGCTGTTTTCGCTCATTTCACCAACCGGTCAGGAGTACGGTTATAATTTTGCAACTGGAAATTATTTTGATGAACTGAAAAATGTTGAATTCGGATTTACAGAGGATGTTATCAAAAATGCATTGCCGGGAACTGACATACCTGAGCTTTTTGAAACCATCTTTTCCACCCGAACCCTGGTAAACAGTCAGGTGTGGGAGCTGGTTGACCGGACCAGCAAGTGAGAATACAAGATTAATAATCTAACCTTGGGGTGGTACCGGCAAGGTGAAGTCACAAATTTTGGCTACTCTTGTTTTTGAAAGGTTCATTGCTCATTTTCGGCTGGTGATTATGTAAATTCAATACCCGAATCCGAGCTATGAACTATATCGCCGATCTCCATGTCCACTCCCATTATTCACGGGCTACCAGCAAAGATTTGAACCTGGAGTCGCTCTATCAATGGGCCAAGATCAAGGGTATTAATGTGGTGGGGACCGGGGACTTCACTCACCCCGCGTGGTTCGTCGAACTAAAAGAGAAATTACAGTCTGACGGCAACGGTTTTTTTACCCTAAAGAATCCGCCTCAGGATCCTGCCATCCCGGGTACAAAAACCAAAGATATCGATGTTCGCTTTTGCCTTACCACAGAGATTAGCTCTATCTACAAGCATGGTGATCGGGTGAGGAAAAATCATAACCTCGTCTATGCACCGGATCTGGATACGGTGGCCCGGATTAACCATAAGTTGTCAGAAATCGGTAACCTGGAGGCCGACGGTCGCCCTATACTGGGCTTGCCCTCCCGCGACCTGTTGGAGATTGTGCTCGAAACCTCCGAACGGGCCTACCTTGTTCCCGCCCATATCTGGACGCCCTGGTTTTCCACGCTTGGTTCCAAAGCGGGATATAACAGTATAAAAGCCTGTTTCAGAGATTTGACCGATCACCTGTTTGCCCTTGAGACCGGTCTGTCATCCGATCCGGCAATGAACTGGAAGCTGAGCAATCTTGACCGATACACGCTTATTTCCAACTCGGATGCCCACTCCCCGCGGAAACTTGGACGCGAGGCTAACCTGTTGGATACAGAGCTAAGTTACGATGCAATGTTTAACGCCTTTAAAACCGGTAAGGGTTTCGGGGGAACCTATGAATTTTATCCCCAGGAGGGTAAATACCATCACGATGGGCACCGGAAATGCGATATTTCGATGGAGCCCAGTGAGACAAAAAAATACAACAGCATTTGTCCCGAATGTGGCAAGCCTCTGACAGTGGGTGTACTGCACAGGGTGGTTGATTTAGCGGATCGGGAGGAATCCCGTCAGCCTGAAAACGCTGCTGAATATAATTATATCATTCCGCTTCCCGAGGTATTGGGAGAGATTGAGGATGTCGGCCCGGAAACAAAAACGGTACGCAGAAAATACAGGGATGTAATTTCAAATTTTGGTAATGAATTTACGCTCCTCCATGAGGTTCCG
>JBEPXS010000135.1:0-8315 GCA_041641755.1 Balneolaceae bacterium | reverse complement strand
TCCAGCGGCTTAATAGCCCGAATCAATACCGCATCGGCCTGTCCCTCCCGGTTAGTTACAACATTGAACAGGTGATGTATACCGTAACAAAGGTAAACATAGGCCACCCCGCCCCGGTGGTACATCACTTCGGTCCGCTCCGTTCGTCGACCGTCATTGGCATGGCAGGCTTTGTCGTTTCTGCCGGAATAGGCCTCCGTTTCAACTATTAATCCCGAAGTCATGGGTTGCCCGTGCAACTTTGTACAGAGTACTTTCCCGACCAGCTCGCGGGCCACGGCTACCACCTCGGATTGCAGGTAGAACGTTTCCGGTAGTTTTATTGCAGTCATTCAGTCAGGAAATGGAGGTGTAGGGATTTTCTTTGAATTTGTGAGGTTCAACAAATACATCTTGGTAAGCCCTCGCTACTATTGCAGCTACCACCAACAAGGCTGCAGAATAGAAGACCCAGATCCCGATTACAATGGCGATGGCATATCCCTGATAAAAATAGCGGTAAGCCCTGAAGGCATAGTCCAGATAGATACCAACCCCGTACTTGGCTATTTCGAAAAGAACCGTATAAACGAGGGCCCCGATCATTGCAACCTGGGGCTGCATCCGTTTTTCACTGATATAGCGAAAGATGATGTAGAACAGCAGAAAGGTAAAGGCGACCGGAATGATAGTATTCAGGAATTCGAAGATCCAACTCAGCTCGATCACCCGATTGGTAAACGGCAGGGTAAGCTGGTCAAAGGAGATAAAGGAAACCAGATAAATCACAATACTGAAGAAGATAAAAACTCCACCCACAACGCCAAAGGTGAAGAAGTTGTAGATCATTTCCAGGATCGGATGTTTGCGATCTTCAATCTCAAACACTTCAAATACAACGTGTTTGACAGTATGGAACAAGCCTTGTGCAAAGAACACCAGGATAACTACACCCACCACACCAAAGACTCGACGGACGCCGATCAGGGGTTTGAGGAGCGTTTCAAGTGTAATAGCTCCACGGAAGACATCCCCGCTCTGCGATTCGTAGGTAAAACTGGGGAAGAGTTCCCGGCCGTAACGTATGATCTCCTGGAATGCTTCTTCATACGAAAGTACATACCCGATTATTGAGATCAGTAGTAACGTAAAAGGGATCGCACAGATAAACAGGTTGAAGGTGATGGCGGAGGCATTAAAAAAGACATCTTTCTTTTTAGCCAGATTTACGATGAGCCGCCAGAATTCCTTATACTTATCCTTATAATTACTTAGCACGACAGGTGATTAGGTTACGATGTACTCAAGATAGTAAAGGTTAACATCTTAAAACGATTAGCAAGGCCAGTTTCCTTTCTCAACAACCAACTATATTATTATACATATTATATTGTATAGAAATTCGTGAGCCTAGTATAAACTCGTTAATCCTGAAAAGTCAAATAAAAAGCGGTAGGTAAATGGGCACAGCCACAAAATCTCAAACTCCCTTAATGCGCCAATATCACAAGATCAAGGAGCAGTATTCAGGTACAATACTGCTGTTTCGGGTGGGAGACTTTTATGAAACATTTGACGATGATGCCAAAAAAGTGAGTGAGGAACTGGGAATCACGCTCACCAAACGGAACAATGGCAGCGATCAGACGCCACTGGCCGGCTTTCCTTATCATGCCCTTGATACCTACCTGCCCAAGCTGGTAAAACGTGGACACCGGGTGGCGATCTGTGAACAGGTGGAAGATCCTTCCGAGGCCAAAAGTGCAGGCCGAAAAGTCGTCGACCGGGAAGTGACCGAAATCACCACACCAGGCGTAACCATGTCAGAGAAGCTGCTGGAGCACAAGCGCAACAACTACGCGGCAGCCGTCTACTGGTCGGGCGATACGGCAGGTCTCTCATTTGTGGATGTCTCAACCGGAGAGTTCCAGCTTAGTCAGGTGCATAAGGATCAGCTGCTTGATCTGCTCAGGTCTATTACGCCTGCCGAGCTGATATTGCAGCAAAAAAATAAAAGTAAGGTGCCAAAAGAGCTGCAGGATTATAACATCACCTTTATTGAGGATTGGGTCTACGAAGGTGACTACGGTTACGATCTTCTGACGGATCATTTCGAAACACATTCGTTGAAAGGCTTTGGTGTAGAAGGTCAGGAGGTGGCACAGGTAGCGGCCGGTGCTCTGTTGCATTACGTGCAGGATACGCAAAAAGCATCACTGGGCCACATCAAACGACTGCAATCATTTGAGAACAACGAGTATATGGCACTCGACAGCTCCACCAAACGCAATTTGGAGCTGATCACCAGTATCCAGGAAGGGGGCACCGAGGGTACGCTGATATCGATTATGGATCAAACCAGTACAGCCATGGGGGGACGTCTGCTACGGAAATGGATTATGCGTCCTCTGAAACGCATTGAGCCGATAACACAGCGCCTGAATGCGGTGGAGGCACTGACCGTAAACCATGAGGACCGAGAGAATCTGCGAGAGGAGTTGGAGCAGGTCGGTGACCTGGAGCGGTTGATGTCTCGAATTTGTGTGGGCCGCACCAATGCCCGTGATCTAATGCAGTTGAAACAGTCGCTGGCGCAGGTACCGCGTATCAAGATGCAGTTTAACAATTTACAGGAGCCACTACTGGACGACATCCGGGGTCGCCTCAAGCTAATGATTGAACTGCAGGAAAAGATCGACAAGGCGATTGTGGAAGACCCGCCGGCCAGCGTACGCGACGGAGATATCTTTAAAGATGGATTTAACGAAGAACTGGATGAACTACGCAATGTGGCCAGGAACGGGAAAGACTATATCGCTAAGCTTAAAGACGAACTCTCCGAGGAAACGGGCATTCCCTCGCTCAAAATCGGGTATAACAAGGTGTTTGGATATTATATTGAGGTGACGAACACACATACCGACAAGGTTCCCGATCACTTTAATCGCAAGCAAACACTGGTCAATTCCGAGCGGTATATCACACCGGAATTGAAAGAGGTGGAAGAGAAGATTCTTTCTTCCGAGGAGCGCAGCAAGACACTGGAGTATGAACTGTTCGAAGATCTTCGCCAGTATGTGGCTCAATTTGCAGAAGAAGTACAGCAGATAGCCCAGGCGATAGCCGAGCTTGATTGCTTGCACAGTTTTGCGGAGGTAGCCTACCACAACAACTATTGCAAGCCGTCTATTGCCGATGACCAGGTGATCGATATTACGAAAGGGCGGCATCCGGTAGTGGAAAAGACACTGCCACCTGGAGAGCCTTTCATCCCCAACGATCTGCATCTGGAAAATGAGGATGAACAGATTCTGATTATTACGGGTCCCAATATGGCTGGTAAGAGTATCATTCTGCGGCAGACCGGTCTGATTGTGTTGATGGCACAGATTGGCAGTTTTGTACCAGCCGAGGAGGCACACATCGGGCTGGTGGATAAGATTTTTACCCGGGTTGGAGCCTCTGATAACCTGGCGGCGGGCGAAAGCACCTTTCTGGTTGAAATGAACGAGGCCGCAAATATTCTTAATAATGCCACCCGGAATTCCCTGATTCTTTTAGATGAGGTTGGTCGTGGCACCAGTACATTCGACGGACTCAGTATAGCCTGGTCGCTGGCAGAATACCTGCACAATCAGCCGAGCGTGGCCGCCAAAACCTTATTTGCGACCCACTACCATGAGTTGAATGAGCTGCAGAATATGTACGATCATGTGGCCAATTACAATGTAAAGGTACAGGAGCACGACGGGGAGATCGTCTTCCTTCACAAGCTGGTACGGGGCGGGGCCGATCACAGCTACGGTATCCAGGTAGCCGATATGGCAGGACTGCCCTCCATCGTAATTGAACGGGCCAAAGAGATTCTGAAAAACCTGGAGAATCACAGCATCGATATCACCGACAGCAACGGTACGCTGGAGGAAGGTGCCCAGAAAAAGAAGAAGGCGATCAAACAGGCCACCAAGGAGCTCGACAAGCAGGAGCAGATTGATCAGATGTCGCTGTTCCAGACCCAGCTTGATCCCAACATCGAAACGCTCGTCGATAAGCTGGATGCGTGCGATCCCAATAGGATGACACCAATCGAATCATTGATGTTGCTTTCTGAGCTGAAGAAACTTGTGGAAAAAAAATAATACCCAGCAATTAGAAGTTTATGGAATGGCAATATTCCTATAGTCATTTTGTTTGATATATGAATTTGAAATTCATTCTAAATGATAGTTCTCCAGAGAGGTGGCCTCCAAATTGTTGATATTGAGTATCGCTATCGGTCGGAATTTTTTAGCTGATTCTTTTTTGACTCTTCCAAACAGGTACAAAGAGTACCTGCGTTTTTCATGAAATTTCATGTTTACTTGTAGCCGGTCTCCTGATTTTGTGAGTTTAAGATTCAAACCTTTGCTATAGATCTTATTGAAGGTATCATCAGACTCTGCATAATATCCGTTCAGTCCATATTCTGCTGGTTCCAAGAGAGCCCCGATTTTAATAGAGCTGGGTATTGAAATAGAAATGTGATGTTTTTTACTGACGTTTATCTCTCCTTTGGGCAAATTCAAGAATGCTATATCATAATCATAAAAGTACCTGTTAACAGAAGGGAAATTAGTGAATTGTTTAAATTTTACCTGTTTCGGAAGAAATTGATGTTCTGATTTAAAGGGAAAATGGGTGTAAATAAACTGTTCCGGTTCAACCAGGAAATAACCGTCATTGAATTTTTTGTTGAATTTTCGAGTACCAGAATCATACGTACCGACGCTCCAGGTAACATCTGTCAACCACCACTGTCCATCCAGGTAAATAGCATTCCAGGCGTGCTTATCGTTGTTAGAGAGCGTGTCAATCGAAAATGAATTGAAAGATTTAGCATATCCCTCGATTCTTTTGCAGGGAATATCCAGCTTCTCTACCATTTCGCAAAGCAGGCTCGTATATCCATTACATTGTGCTTTTTTTCTACGAAATACAGTTCCAGGATTAGCAGATGAAGGCCAGTTGGTAAGGTAAGCGTCGATGTCGTATTCAATTTTATCGGTTGACCATCGGTACAACGCTCGTACTTTTGCCCTGTTCGAGAGAGAATCACGGTCGAAATAGGATACCAGTGACCGGATGTTTTGTTCAGCAGAGTCTGGAGTGTTAAGAGCCAGGCGATCAATCTGCCGATATTTGTTCTGAGCAAGGCAGAAAGTGGCATTGACCACAGTTATTGAATATAGGAGAGCAGTTACAATTAGAGGTATCTGAATTTTTATTTGAGAACTGCTCATATATTCTTGATTATATCCCACATTATCCCGTTTAGTTAAAAAACCAAGTATTTAGTTTACATATTTTGAAAAACTCCGCCAAATACATTGCCGACCGTATTCGCCTGATGATAGCCACCAAGCAGTTTCAGGTGGGAGAGGTATTGCCTTCCACCCGGCAGCTCGGACAGCAGCTGGAAACAAGTTTTCACACGGTCCGCAAGGCCTATCACATATTGGCGGACGAGGGACTGGTAACCAGTGAACAAGGCCGGGGATTTATTGTAGAGCGCCAAACCACCAGGCTTAACAAATCGGACCGGCTTGAAGTAGGGGCCGAGAAGATGCGGAAACTGCTGGAAGAGCTTATTGGGTATGGACTGGACGAGTCTGAAATTGATGAGCTGTTCCAGGAGCAGCTCAGTTTTATGGAGTGGCCGGAGCGGATCGAGACTTGTGCCGCGGTGGGGGAGACCGAGGAGCTGGGTCGCATGCTGGCTGAATCGATTAAGAAGATAGTGGGAGTCAAAAGTACCATACTTACCTCAGATCAGTATAATGAGTCAGTGAAATATGATGCGTTATTTGTACCGGCACACCTGCTAAACAAGTTTCGCGATTTTGCTGAAATAGGCCGTCTGCTGCCTATTGTGTATGGCTTCGATCCTGACGTTATACTTTCGATTGTAGACCGTGCAGCTATCGAGACGATCGGGCTGGTGGCCGCCGAAGACGATACTATTCCCAATATTATCAACCAGTTAAAGCTGAATATTAAATTCGAAGGGTCTTTTGTTGCCGGGGCTACCTACGGCAAGTCGCTGCCTCTTTTTGTACGCGATACCGATCTAATTCTCTACACTCCGGATAGCGCCAACCTGGTGGAGCAAAAAATACCGGAGCGCCGTCGTATTATGCTGGAATACAAAATCTCCGAACAGAGTGCTCAAACGATACGGGCAGAACTTTGGGACCAGTAACGACAGTAAACCGTTTGCCATTATCCTAGGCAGGAGAACGGACGCCGGTAACCGGAAAAGCTTTAAAAAGTACAAAAAAATTGCAGGCACTGAGCTAAAAAATATATTTCGTCTCCCGTCTCCCGTCTCCCGTCTCCCGTCTCCCGTCTCCCGTCTCCCGTCTCCCGTCTCCCGTCTCCCGTATTCAAAAGTCATCAGTTCTATACCGGCGGGCCAGGCGTTCTTCATTAACGCGTTTCAGATGGGAAAGTTTATCCGGATCGAGTGACGCAACGGTCATCTCTCGTTTACCGAGGGCGCCTTCCTCTCGGGCCACATTCCATCCCGCCGAGGCCATCGCCCCGCGTGCTTTCGATGCTGCCGAGTAGGTGGTAAGAACAACATCCCGGCTGCTCCAGTCGGCCAATGTGGAAAAGACAGAGCCGGCCCACAGTTCTTCATTAACATTCGGAGAGAAAGGATCGTGAAAAATGAAGTCGGCCTCAATATTTTTGGGAGTCAATTCCTTGAACATCCCCACAAACAAGTGTAGCGTGATGCCAGGTATCAATTCAATATGATTCATACCGGGCCGCAAGCCGTCAAAGACTTGAACGAGTTTCTTTAAAAGTTCGGGATTGGATAAAAATTGATCATAGTTGAAAGACCGGGCCGTGTCAGCCTCTACAGGAAACCCCTCGATGCTGTAATAATCGATTTGTGCACTGGAACCGGTTTCCCGATACTCGTCCATCAACAGAAGCAGATTCAGGCCGGTGCCAAAGCCGATCTCCAGAATGGTTAGTGTTTTCGAATTTGGCAGTCGCTTGAGGAGGCCATTTTTGTCAAAGAAGTTGTGCCTGCTTTCAGCTACCGCTCCATTGGGATTGTGATAATGTTGGTCAAACTGTTTGGAGTAGAGCGTATGGGAGCCGTCGTCGGTAGTATCGAGCGTGGGTTGCTGTGAGTCAGAGTTGTCAGTCATTCGTTTTGACGGAAACATTACCATAACCGCAGTGGGCCGTGATCGGTATCCCCCCGCCGTTGATGGTTCCTTCTATTTTACCTTTGGTTTGGGTGCCTTGGAAATTAAATGAATTATCTATGGAAGTCTGGGTACCATGAGCTGTAATATCGGCATTTATAGAGCGTGGAAGCAAAAGAGAAATATTACCAGCCGATGTTGAAAACTCCAGGGGGCCTTCGATGGAGTCAATTTCTGCTGAGATATTCCCGCCCGAGGTTTTAGCGTTTACCTCACCATTGATCTGTTTACCGGTGATATGTCCACCACCGGTTCTCAGTTTTAATATGCCTGAGGCTTGTTCAATTTTAATATGTCCGCCCGAGGTTTGAAATGAGATATCCCCACTTATCTGTTTGCCGGTGATGTGTCCACCACTGGTTTTGGCTGTTGCTGTTCCGTCAAAGTCGTCGAGCGCAATGTGTCCCCCGGCAGTAACCAGCTGCTGGTTCCCTTTCAGGTGGTTAACCGTGATATGTCCGCCAGCGGTGTTGGCCTCAAAGTTGGTATGGCGGGGCACGGTAATAGTAGCCTCAAGGTTAATACGGTCGGATATAGAGGGCTGCTGGTTGGACGATACGGCAAATGAGGTGCGGTTGTCATTACGTGCAATGTTTATCAAAAGGTTTTCTTTAAGTCGATCAGGATTGTCTACATTACCGGTAGCCTGCAGTACAATTTCACCATCTTCGGAGTCCGTTCCGACAATATTTATATTTCCAAAACTGAGATCGAGCTGCATATCTTCATCCGCCGCCCCATCAAGCGTTTTACGGTACACGTACACTCCGGGTGAAGCCTCTGACCATGAAGCTTCCTCAACCTCATAACGCCGGTTGATGAAAATCTTTTTGTTATGCAGTTTTATGTTGAAATCACCCTCCTCAAATTTTTGTATCTGTCGTTCAAGTTGCTGAAGCGCTCTTTCAACTGAGAACCCGGTCGACTCATGCGAGACTGCAGAGTTATTTTTTTCATCAATCAACTTGTCGAGGTGTTGGAGTTCCACTTCAAGGCTTTCCAGATTATCCAGGTTTTTCAGGTTTCGAATGTTATTCAGATTCTGGAGATTTTGAAGGTCAATAACAAAAGATG
>JBEPXS010000134.1:0-8375 GCA_041641755.1 Balneolaceae bacterium | reverse complement strand
TCAATTTTTGCTTATCTACTACGCTGCTATCCCGGAAGAAACACTCTGGTATATGCACCGATTTGAGGGCGGTTACGAATATTTAGCCTGGGCTCTCCTTTTCGGACGGTTTGTAATCCCGTTCCTTGTGCTACTGAACAAGAATACAAAAACGAACTATACTGTAATACTCAGTGTATCGGTCTTGATACTTGTGACTCATTTTATTGAACTATACTGGATTGCCATGCCCGTTTTGCATGAACATGGAATCCATTTTAACTGGTTGGATGTAACCACATTCCTTGGATTGGGTGGTATCTTCTTCGGGCTCTTTTTCCGTCGATTCAAACAGCAGAAGATGGTACCTGTGAACGATCCCAAGCTGGAAAAATCTTTACGCAAGCATTAAAAAGACAAATCGTTATAGGAAGTCAAATAACTGAACCATATGTCGAACGAAGACAAAACATACGACGCTGAGTTTAAAGCCAGGGTAGCAAAAGAGGCTATCGAGCACGATAAGAAGAATTTGGACCGGCTTTCAAAAAAGTATGACGTACCGGTGTCAACAATTCTTACTTGGGCTGTACAGCTTGAAAAAAATGCTGAGGACGTCTTTGAAAGCAGTGAAGAACCTGAAACCGTACAGGAACATATTTCCGATCAGGAAGAAGTTGAAGTAGAGGTTACTGATGAAGAAATCGTTGATTCCATCGATTATGGGGCAATGCACGACAGGCTGAATATCAGTCGCCTGACTTTCTGGAGTGTATTGGGTACAGTACTTGTAATATTGTTTATCTTTGCATTGCGTGAGATGCACCAATACAACAGATTGATATCAGAAGAAGCAGCCTCCGGAAGTACCGAATATTACCAGGTTAATCAGCAGAATCGAGAAGCAACTGAAACGCTGAATAGTTTTGGGGTTGTTGATTTGGAAAATGGTATCTATAGAATTCCAATCGACAGTGCTATTAATGAGATGGCTGAAGATCAATAATAGACTTTTAAATCATTTTGGATCTATCGCAGGGCAGATATTGCTTTTAGGATATTTGTTCCTGATTCCGGCGACTTCTGTTGCACAATTAAACAAGAAAAAGCCGGACAATGTACAGAATGTTGATATTAAGGAGCAACTTGGGGAAAGTATCCCGCTTGATTTGAAGTTCGCAACATCAGATGGAGATTCTGTCTCGATCAGGCAACTAATGAAAGGCGACAAGCCGGTAATATTAAACCCGGTATACTTCAATTGCCCGATGTTGTGCAGTATGGTCACTGATGCTATCTACTCCGGGATTAAAGATCTGAAATGGAATCCCGGTAACCAGTTTGAGATCATTACGTTCAGTTTTGATCCGAATGAATATACGGAACTGGCCGATTCAACCAAGCAAGTATATATCGAAAAACTTGGTGAAAAAAAGGTGTCAGATGGATGGCACTTTTTGACTGGCCGGCAAGAAGCAATAAAAGAATTGACCAATGCCGTCGGGTTTCAATATGAAAAAGTGGAACGCAATGGTGAGTATGCTCACAGTGCTGCCATTATTTTCTTGAGTCCGGAAGGGCTTATTACCCGATATCTATATGGTATCCAATTTGATGAATTCCAGGTAAGGAATGCATTATATGATGCTGCAGATGGTAATATCGGCAGCTCGGTTGATAAAATTGTTATGTACTGTTACCAGTACGATCCGAGCTCTCAGAGTTACGTGCCGGTGGCCTGGAGAATCATGCAGTTGGGCGGCTTGGCAACAGTTTTAATTCTGGGTATATTCCTCGGTTTCTTATGGCTGAAAGAAAAAGGTTCTAAAAACGACAGGAAGTTAAACGACTAGAATGGACTTATTTAAAGACCTCTTATTACCTCCCGCTAAATCAACAATAGCGAATAGCCATGATCAGCTATTCGAATTTGTACATATGAGCAGCCTGATCTTGACGATTGGTATTCTTGCTGCCATTATTTATTTCATTATTAAATACCGGCGTAAATCTGAGAATGAGGTTACCCCGGTAATTACCCATAATAATGCTCTTGAGATTACGTGGTCGGTAATACCGCTGGTTCTTGTACTCTTTATTTTTGGATGGGGATTCCAGATTTTCCTGAACATGACCTCTCCTCCCGATGACGCTTATGAAATTCAGGTGACAGCCCAGAAGTGGCTCTGGAGATTTCAGTATGAAAATGGCGCCTCAACCACCGGTGAACTACATGTTCCCGTAGACCGTCCGGTTCGTTTGGTAATGAGCTCCAATGATGTAATTCACTCCTTTTTTGTACCGGATTTCAGAGTAAAGCAGGATGTGGTACCCGGCCGATATACTTCGGCTTGGTTCAATGCTACAGAGACGGGTGAATCTACCATCTTCTGTACAGAGTATTGCGGTACCGACCACTCGAATATGACAGGCTCGGTAATCGTACATAATGAACAGGATTTTGAAACATGGCTTGCCGAAAATGCGGGCGGAGCGTCTAAACCATCCGATTTGGCTCCGGCGGAATGGGGCGAACAACTGGTAAAGCAGAACGCCTGTAATACCTGCCACTCTATTGACGGTACGGAAATGGTGGGGCCAAGCTGGCAAGGCAAGTTTGGCAGCGAAGAACCGCTGGCCGACGGATCTACCGTTACTGTTGATGAAAATTATCTACGCGAGTCTATACTGCAGCCCGGTGCCCAGCTAGTGGAAGGTTATGATAATGTGATGCCTCCCTACCAGGGCCAGCTGTCTGACGAACAGATTAACGCAATTATTGAATACATAAAAACACTGAAGTAACATGGCAACTGCAGAAGCAAGCTCCGGCTCAACTAAAAAGTTACAGGTTCGCCGGTACAAACCGGAAGAACGAGCCGAAAAAAACTATCTAAATGCTGAAAAGGGAATCTGGTCCTGGCTTACAACCCTCGATCATAAACGTATTGGCCTTCTCTATTTAGCAGGCATCTCACTTTTCTTTGCAGTAGGCGGGATATTAGCCCTGTTGGTACGAATGGAACTCTGGACCCCGGGTCCTACACTGGGCTTCCTGACAGCAGATGGCTACAACCAGCTTTTCACCCTGCACGGTGCTATAATGATCTTCCTTTTTCTGGTACCCTCGGTACCTGCCGTACTGGGCAACTTTGTTATGCCTATTCAGATAGGAGCCAAGGATGTAGCTTTTCCAAGGCTTAACCTAATGAGCTGGTATCTCTACATGGCCGGTGCTCTGGGAACTATTTATGTAATAATTGCCGGAGGTATCGATACCGGCTGGACTTTCTATACCCCTTACTCCTCTTCTACGGGAGGGGCTGTAACAGCCATGACCTTCGGGGTCTTTATAATTGGATTTTCATCCATCTTAACCGGAGTTAACTTTATAACTACCATCCATAAAATGCGTGCTCCGGGTCTTACTTGGGGAAAGCTCCCCTTGTTCTGCTGGGGACTTTATGCAACCAGTATTATCCAGATTTTGGCAACACCGGTACTGGCCATTACACTTTTACTGGTCGGTATGGAACGTATTCTGGGTATTGGTATTTTTGATCCTGCGCTTGGTGGAGATCCCGTTCTTTACCAGCATTTCTTCTGGTTCTACTCGCATCCGGCGGTTTATATTATGATTGTGCCCGGCTTTGGTATTGTATCGGAGGTTGTATCCACCTTCTCCAAGAAAACCGTATTTGGTTACTGGGCCATTGCCTTGTCGTCACTGGCTATCGCCTTTATCGGTTTTCTGGTCTGGGGACACCACATGTTCACTTCGGGACAGGCTTCGTTGGCTTCCACAGTCTTTTCATTCCTTACCTTTCTGGTAGGTATTCCAACAGGAATCAAGATGTTTAACTGGCTGGCGACCATGCACAAGGGGTCTATAGCTCTAAAAACACCGCTCTTATACGTGCTGGGCTTTTTCTTCCTCTTTTTAATTGGAGGGCTGACAGGCATTGTTCTGGCGACCATCGCCCTGGATATCCACCTGCACGATACCTATTACGTGGTCGCTCACTTCCATTTTGTAATGGTGGGCGGTATGGTGATGGCACTACTGGCCGGTCTGCATTACTGGTGGCCCAAAATGTTTGGCAAGATGTATAACGAAACGCTGGCCAAAATTGCCGCCGGGTTGATTCTGCTCGGCTTTAACGTCACCTTCCTGCCCCAGTTTGTAATGGGCGCTCAAGGAATGCCGCGGCGTTATTACAATTACCTGGAACAGTTTACCTATTATCACCAAGTTTCAACCGTGGGTGCATTTATACTCGGTGCAGGATTTCTGCTTGTACTTGGCTACTTGGTCCATTCCCTGTTCAGGGGTAAAAAAGCGGGAGCCAACCCGTGGGGCAGCCGCGCGATGGAATGGCAGATAGCATCTCCGGCACCACCGCACAACTTTGAGCATACGCCGGTCGTCATCCACGGACCGTACGACTATCATAGACCGATGGAAGATTTTCAGCTTGGACTCATCCAAAGTGAAAACGGGCATTCTGAACACCAAGGTGCTGAAATAGCTTCTGATACCGATGAAGTTAAAGCCGAAGAATAACAGACACCGATCAAAGAAACTGCAAAATAAAACGCATTAATCACTTAGAAAATAAATTGTAATCATGGCGAATCACTCATCAGCAACCCACGTTCAACATCACTTTGTTGACAGTGAGCAACAGTTCGACTCTGCAAAGATGGGAATGTGGATCTTTTTGGTAACTGAGGTCCTTTTCTTTGGTGGCCTGTTTGCGGCATACATCATCTACCGGGCTTGGTACCCCGAACTGTTTACACTGGCTTCTGAAGAGTTGAATACCCTCTGGGGCGGCGTTAACACGATCGTCTTGATCGGCAGTAGCCTGACTGTTGCGATGGCCATTAAGTCGGCCCAACTGAATCAAATACGAAATATCTCCATTAATCTCGGTATCACCATAGCACTAGCCTGTGTGTTTATGGTTATCAAGTATTTTGAATACACCCATAAGTTTCATCTGGGTATTTTCCCCGGTGAATTTTACACTTATGAAGGGATCAATCATCCAAAAGCTAATATCTTTTTCAGCCTGTACTACCTGATGACAGGGTTACATGGCATTCACGTTCTGGTAGGAATTGGTTTGATGATCTGGTTATTGATTAAAGCCTCTAAAGGAGCCTTTAACAGTGAGTACTACACTCCAGTTGAAATTACCGGGCTCTACTGGCACCTGGTCGACATCATCTGGATTTTCCTTTTTCCACTATTCTACTTAATTGACTGATAACTCAAAACGATCTGTTTATCCATGAGCGGACATCATATATCAACTGATAAAATACTGCTTTCGGTAGCAGGAGCACTTTTTGTACTTACAATATTAACCGTAGCCGTTCATTATCTGGCACTGCCGCATCCCTGGTCTATCATTGTTGCGATGACCGTAGCTGTTATGAAAGCCAGCCTGGTTGCACTCTTTTTTATGAACCTTTACTGGGATGCCAGATTTAACTCCATGCTATTTATAGCTTCAATCCTGTTTCTTGCACTCTTGGTGGGACTTTCAATGTTAGATACCCTCTTCAGGATTGATCCGACACCCGGATTTTAGATTAGTATTTATTCCACAAAAAGGCCGATTTCTGAGAATGGAAACCGGCCTTTTTTATGTATTCAAAATCCTCATAACGGATCAGTATCCACGTTCTCTGGCAAAATAGACCGCCATTACTTTCCAGACAATTCTCATTTTTCTAAATATCTGTTATAGAGTCCCAGCCTTCTGTAGTCCCTAAGCCAGGTATTAGCGTTCTCCCTGTACCCTATTAATGGGAATGCGGAACCTCCCCAAAATTACCCGCATTTTTCATAAGGGTAGTCGCGGAAATACTCCGGTTGCTGTCATTCAGCAGGGCTCACTGCCTTAGGAAAAGATAGTGCCGGGCACAATCGATCCCATCGTAAAAGAGGTTAACCGAAAAAAGCTAACCAATCCTGCCCTTATCTTAATTGGAGAAGTTGTTCGTCTGCATCCAAAATATCCGCTCAAAAACCAATATGACTCTAAAAGTTTCCCGCAGGTTGTAAAACGATACTTTGCAGATATTGCCAGGTAGTCCCATCAGGCAGATAACAGCTCTTAATTTATCCTGCTCTTGTCACAACGAAATAACACCATATTTAAAGAGGCAGATTGTCATGCTTTTTCTGAGGAATGGAGTCTACCTTGTTCTCTGAAAATTCCATCGCCTTTCTTATCCGTTCACGTGTTTCGTGCGGCAAGATAACATCGTCAAGATAACCACGCTCGGCAGCCTTATAGGGATGGGCAAACTGCTCCTTATAATAGTCTACCAGTTCTTTCTCTTTGGCTTCCGGGTCGTCAGCATTTTTAATCTCTTTGCGGAAAATAATTTCAACTGCTCCCTTGGGACCCATTACCGCTATTTCTGCCGTAGGCCATGCTACATTTAAGTCGGCACGGATATGTTTTGAGTTCATTACATCATAGGCACCGCCATATCCCTTACGGGTGATAACAGTCATCTTTGGTACTGTGGCCTCACAAAAAGCGTACAGTAACTTTGCCCCATGCTTTATGATACCACCCCACTCCTGGTCGGTACCCGGCAAAAAGCCAGGTACATCTTCGAATACCAGCAAAGGAATATTAAACGCATCACAAAAACGTACGAAGCGAGCCCCTTTAATAGAGGCATCAATATCCAGCACACCTGCCAGCGAGAGGGGTTGGTTTGCAACAATTCCGATACTTCGGCCATCCAGTCGGGCAAATCCCACTACTATATTATCCGCATAATGCTCGTGAACCTCCATGAACGAATCACGGTCCACAATGCCCTCAATTACATCTTTAATGTCGTACGGCTTATTGGGATTATCAGGTACAATTTCATCCAGCTTATCGGCTTTGGCCGGGTCAGGAGTTTTAGACTCTTTCCGTGGCGGCTTCTCCTCACAGTTCAGAGGTACATAATCCATTAACCGACGAATGTTTTGGAGGCAGAGGGCGTCGTTCTCTTCTGCAAAATGTGCCACTCCCGACTTGGAGCTGTGGGCAGTAGCCCCTCCCAGCTCTTCGGAGCTGACCTCCTCATGAGTTACCGTTTTAACAACATTGGGTCCGGTTACAAACATATAACTGGTATTTTTCACCATAAATACGAAATCGGTGAGTGCAGGACTATACACCGCCCCACCTGCGCAGGGTCCCATCACAGCTGAAATTTGAGGAATTACCCCAGAGGCCATACTGTTACGCCAAAACACTTCTGCATAGCCACCCAGCGAAGAAACTCCTTCCTGGATACGAGCCCCACCGGAGTCGTTCAGACCAATGATCGGGATACCATTCTTCATCGCCAGGTCCATTATTTTGCAGATCTTCTCAGCATGAGCTTCAGAAAGTGATCCTCCGAACACCGTAAAATCCTGACTAAACAGATACACGGGCCTGCCATTTATTTTTCCTTGACCGGTCACCACGCCATCACCGGGAATCTTTTTTTTATCCAGTCCAAAATCTGTACTTCGGTGCGTTACAAAAGCATCGATCTCCTCAAATGTACCATCATCAATCAGCAGATCGATACGCTCACGGGCCGTGAGCTTTCCTTTATCGTGCTGCTTTTGGATTCGCTTTTCGCCTCCCCCCTTTTTAGCATCTTTGCGCTTCTGCTTCAGTTCTTCAACTTTTTCTTTTTTACCCATTACAACAGTCTGCTAATTAGATTTTGTTGTTTTAATAAAATAGGTTTGCAGCCGGTCTGTAAAATCAACTGCCACTTCGGAATACATGTCCACCAGATTTCGCTGAAACACCTCTTTTTCAATATACTGGCTGGCTTCACGCCAATTTTCCTTTGTGGCAATTTCTTTAATTGCCTCTTCGTAAGCCTCGTCTCCACCACGAAATATTTCTTCAACGAAACGATTACGATCATCTTCCAGCAAATCGAACAACTTGTTATATATTTCCTCGTCTGGTTCATCCTGTTTCGTCAAATCAATTAACGGTTCTTCTTCATATTCATATTCCTCTTCACTGTGCTCTGGAGTCTCTTCCGGAATATCCTCTTCATCTACCTCCAGTTCACTCGAATCCATGAACCGTTGCCACATTGGTGTTTCTTCTTCTGGTTCACTACCGTTTTCTGCTAATACCGTTTTGTTATCCGGTTCTTCTTTAGTTTCTTCGCTGTCATAATCCTCTTCGGCTGTTTCCTTCTCCGGCTCCTCATTTTTTTCAGAAATCTGATCGGTTCCATCATCCTTATTTTCCAATTTTTCAAAAGAATCGGAAGTCTCTGAATACTCATCACCATTCTCAGGTCCCTCATCACTGAAAATTTCGTTCAGTGCGTTGGTCGACTTCTCTTCATCTACC
>JBEPXS010000133.1:0-8452 GCA_041641755.1 Balneolaceae bacterium | reverse complement strand
TATCAAACTTTTCGGAGATACGTTTGAAAAGTTGCTGCATAGTACTGCGGGTACCGGCGTCGAGGCTCCCGAAAGGTTCATCGAGCAGCAATACTTCGGGATTGGTTATCAGGGCGCGCCCAAAAGAAACCCGTTGTTGCTGTCCGCCGGACAGTTGGTGGGGCATCTTTTCCTGCATCCCCGTAAGTTCCAGGTGCCTGATCATCTCACTCGTTTTTTTGGTGATGATCTGTTCATCGACAGCACGGAGGCGGAGACCAAAGGCGATATTTTCAAAAACTGTAAGGTGTGGAAAAAGCAGGGCTTCCTGGTATAGGTACACTACTTCTCGCTGGTTGGCCGACAAGTTCTGAATATCTGTTCCACTTAGCTCAACTATACCCTGGTCGGGAGTTTCCAGACCGGCCAGGATCTTGAGTAGTGTAGTCTTTCCACAACCTGAACGTCCGACAATACTCAGCGTTTCGTGCTGCCGAAGCTCTAAATCCAGGTTATCCAATACCTGTTCGGAGCCAAATGACTTAATAATATTTTGGGCTTTCAATGTGGTTACCATCGCTTTTTGAAAAGATATTTTTTGTTGAAGTAAAGCAAGATAACAGGGGGAAGTACCAGTAACGAGCTGCTTAGTGCTGCATTATAGAAATTTGCCTCGTTAATATACTGAAATACCTTAAGGGTCAACGTCTGAACTTTTCCGACTCCGATGAGCGTAGTTAATCCGTACTCAAACCAAGAGATGAGAAACGTCTGAAAAAAGCAAACCAGCAGTAACCCCTGTGCCATCGGAAACAGAACACGGCGATAAGTTTGCCAACGACTCCCACCCAGCGTGTGAACCATCTGTTCCATCTGCTGTACCCGGTTGCTCCAGAAACCACTGAACAGGATCACGCTGTATGGATAGGCGATCAACAGTTGCCCCAGGATGACGCCAACCGCGCTCCCGGATAATCCGGCTCGAATAAAGTAAAAATAGAGCAGAGCAGCGTAAATAACAGGTGAGAGTATGAAAGGGAAGTAGGAAAGCCGCATCCACAGACTTCTTTTGGGATGATAGGCTAGGTGTTTGCTGGAGTAGAATCCCCCAAGTGTGGAGAGCAGGGCTACAGCAAGGGCGATAGCCAGCGAAAGAAACAGGCTGCTAAACAGCTCATTACTGCCCGTCAGCAGGTCAATCCACCGTTGAAACGTCAGGGAATCGGGCAGCAGTTGTGGAAATAACCAGCTCCCGGCTACCGACAGCATCAGCAGGTATACCACCGGGAATAGGAACGTTGCGGCCAGCACCCGGGCGATATATGATTTGCTATTAATGATCGAGGTCATAGCTGAAGGTGCGTTTTTTGAAAATTAGAATAAGCAACAGAATAACGACGCATATAAAAACCAGGCCCGTGATGTAGGCTTCAGGGATGGTAGAGAGACTAAACTTTCGCAGCTTACGAATAATCAATACAGACATCATCTGGGGAGATTGCCGGCCGAGGATCAGTGGGATTTCGTACGATCCCATCACAAAGATGGTATAGAGTGTGAGCGTGGGGAAAGCCCGTTTGAGCAGAATCGGTATTTCAACACGGATAATTTGTTGGAGTCGGGAAGCACCCAGTGTTCGGGCCACATGTGAGAATTCCGTTATTCTTTCCTGGTCATAGATATTGATGAAGTAGAGAGTGAAAAAAGGCATCGCCATGAACGTATGGGCTGCAATGATGCCTGTGCCATAGGGATCGTTTACCCATTCCGGGAATGCTGAAGCCTCAGCTATCCATCCCAGCTGGTAGGCGATACGGGCCAGGAAGCCCGACTGGGAAGCCAGCTGAAAGACCAGGAAAGCAACAACGATGGCCGGCAAAGCCAGCGGAACGTACAGGGAGAATCCGGGGACTCCCCGTTGGAGTGGCTTACGCAAAAAAAATGTCAGGCTGAGTGCTGAGATGATGGTCAGACTTATTGTTGTAAGGGCGATATAGAAGGTATAGCCCAGGGAGTACCAGAACTCCATATCGTTTAGGGCTCGTTGCCAATGGGCCAGGGTTAACCCCTCGTTGATCAGCCCGATAGCTCCCAGGCTGTACAGCAGGGCGTAGGCGATCCCCAGCAACAGTGGCAGAACCGCCAGTACCAGAAACAGCAGTATACCTGCCGCTTCTGGTTTACTGTTGAATAATTTTTTCTCTGAAATCCTCATATAATCGAATCATGTATTCTGGAGCCAGTTCTTGCAGTGCATGCTTGTTCAGCGAGTCGCGGGAAGGGGCATACTTCCGTTGAGGTATCTCTCTGAATTTCTTGGTCCATTGCTCCGGGAGTTTAGACTTAGCCAGTACGGTACCGTCTCCCCAGACGTCCGGCCGGGCTTTTTGATACTGAGCCTCCGGTGAAATCAGGAAGTTGCTGACAACCATTGCTGCTGCCTTACCCGTGGCATTGGTCGGAATTCCCAGGTAATGTGAGTTTTGGATGGTGCCATCCTTCAGAACATACGCTCGTGCCGTTTCCGGGAAAAAACCTTCCAGTATTTTATTGTCTACTTCGGCGTCATTATTGCTCATCGTAAAATGCAGTTCCCCGTTCACAAAAAGCTGATGCAATGCCGATACGTTGGAGGGAAAGGTCTCTCCGTTTTTCCAGAGATCCGGTTTGATACGGTTGAAGTAATCCCACAGCTGGGTGGAGTATTTTTGGTAAGCAGCTTCGTCGAACGATCCGTCCAGCGTTCCGGGGCCGGCCATACCGATCAGTAATGATTTGAGAAAGGTCATCCCCGAGAAATCGTTTGCGATCGTGAAGCTACCGGGATGTTGCTCTACATACCGGGCCAATTCCTGTCTTGTTTTGGGTGGATGAGCCGTTCTGTTTGTATCGTAAATCAGAGTGAACTGAACGTTGCCCCACGGTGCCTCGTATCCATTGATCGGCTGCTGGAAGTCGTACTTGATAAAGGGATTGCTGAAGTCGATATAGCTTGAATTGGGCAGGCGATCCACAAATGGGCCGTACAGCCCATCGATCTGGCGAAGTTGGTAAAACGTTTCCCCGTTGATCCATACAAGATCAAGTTCTCCGTCCGTTTTACCGGCTTCCAGCTCACTCATCAGGATCGATACGATGGTATTACTCTGCCCGCTGGCGATCTCAAGATTTATGTTATATCGCTTCTTTAATTTCGGGACCACATAGTTTTGCATATAGTCATTGATGTTGGGATCTCCCTTCCACATCATCATACTTACGGTGGTACCCTCGGTCCGGTCGGTAATCTCCTCCCAGGACAGCTCGTTCAGGTTTTCTGTTTTCTGTTTGGAACCGCATCCTGCCAGTACCAACAGTGGCATTAACAGATAAATAAAGTATAATGGTTTATGTGGCATGGATTGGTCTGTGAGTTATTCCAATGAGAATCTCGGAGGTATCATCTTAAAACAGGTACCGCAGTGAAAACTGAAACTGGCGGGGTGGTCCGGCATTTTTGCGAATCAGCCTGCCGGATGACTCCGGGCCAACCTGGATCTGGTTACTCTGGGTAGCGTTGTTGGCATACCCGCTCAGGTTTTGCGCATTGAAGATATTAAAAATATCAGCACGGAATTCCAGCTTCTGCCCCGAAGCTACCGGCAGCCTGTACTGAATACCCGCATCAAAGGTGGTAGCCCAGGGCAGGCGATCGCTGTTGCGTGGTTCGCCCGGGCTCCGGTCGCTGTTGCCAACATACGCAGCACCGAAGGAACGCCCGTCACCGTTCAGATCGGTGGTTCCATATTTTTCGGCATCAGGTATTCGATTAATGGGTTGACCGCTTTGTAAAAGACCAGCTACATTTATTGAAAATCCATCCAGTGGATACCAGGTAAAGAAACCGCTGATGACGTGGGTTCGGTCGTTGATGGAAGGACCCCATTCATTTTCAAAATTGTTGGCATCTTGCGCACGGAAGTTGATATCCTCGGTGTTATTCCGCAACCGGGAGAGCGTATAGCTGAGCCGATAAGAGAAGTTATCGTCACTGCGATCTTTCTGCAGGTTCACACTTGCTGCCCAGTATCGTGACTCTCCCTTTGTTTCCGTCATAATTACGTTCCGCCCGATACCGCGCAAAGTATCGCCATTGACAGTGCCGTACGTACCTGACTGGTCGGAATATATCGGTACCGGGCGTGTGGCATCCGCTTCGCTCTGCGACCGAACAGTCACATTATCCGGGTCATTAATAGGGTAGGGAGCCGGCGCATTAAGGTTACGTAGCCGAAACAGGTTATAGGATCGGGTGTGCATCAAGTCCACATAAAACAGTTTATCCTGGTCAATCTGCAGCTGATATCCCAGTGAAAACTGGTGCGTGTACGGATTATCGTACCCGTTGGGATTCAACAGGCGGAGGGAGTTACTGAATATGTTGTTGCGGTCGGCCGAAATTTCCGAGGAGGTTGGACCCTCCAGGTATTCAACATTGTTGCGTCCGGCAGAAACATTCCCGTTAAACGTTACGCGTTCTAGGTCGGTACCGTCCGGTAGTTTGCCCATATTGATCAGTGCCTGTAGTTGCCGTTTATAATCGGAAGTACTTGAACTCTGCTGCAGGGCATCGCTGTAGACCGAGTAAACGATCTTGTCATAAAATATGCCGTATCCGCCGCGCAGACTGCTGTGGTCGGTCAGCTTGTAGTTGAAGTTGAACCGTGGGGCAATGTTGTTGAAGTCGCCGGAGTCACTCCCGCCCTTCGAAAGGTTATCGTAATCGTATCGCAGTCCGAATGTGAGGTTCAGGTTGGAGTTGACCGACCACAGGTCTTCGAGATAGAAGCTGTAAATATTTTGTCGCTTACCGAACCGGGTCGGGCGCAGTTCCACGGAATAGGTCAATACCTCAGCATCCGAAGGAATATCCTGCAGCCCGAGTGAACTACCCGGATTTTGGGCGGCGATAGCATCGACCTGGCTCTGATTCAACTTTACGGTGTAGTTCCCAAAGGCGTTTCCGCCGCCCAGCAGGGAGTGATCGGAACTCAGTATACTGCCCCCCACCTTGAAGGTGTGATTGTTGGCGTAGTAGGTAAATTTTTGCTGGAGCTGCAGCGTGTTTTCGATAGAATCGAACTGGAAGCCGGGGTTCCCCACCACAGCAATAGTCTGTTCGGAAGGCCCAAGTACCGTTGCAGAGGGCTGGTTGGGGTTTTCTGCATTGCTGTAGTTCCATCGGAAACGGGAATACTGCAGGTTGGTCTCACCATTGAAGCTGCCAATCCGGTAACTGTTTTTCAACGTGGCATGAAGTGAGTTTCGATCCTGACTGTTGGAAGCGGAGGGGAAGGTGACACCCCCGTTTATGCCACCACCCTGGCGTTCAATATTTACCAGGCCGGTATTGATCCGCAGAGAAGAGCGTAAGTTGGAGGACCAGTTGTGATCCAGCTTTCCCGAGAGCATAGTGAACCGGTTGCGTCCCGGTACTGTTTCGCTAACGCCCAGTTGTGGAACATTCAGAAGGTTGTCTTTGAGATCAAAAATCTGTTCGGCATTCAGGTAGAAAAAAGTTTGGTCTTCAACAATGGGACCACCCACTCCAAAACCAAATTGATGCCGGCGGAATCCCTCTTTTACCTGGTTACCTGATAAATCACGCTGCGCGAAATTGGATTCGGCATCAAGCGGCTGGCCGGGGCGTACTACATAAAAAGCTTCGCCTTCGTACTGGTTACTGCCCGACTTCGTGGTGATGTTGAAAATGCCGTTCCCCGAAAGCCCGTATTCCGTGGAGTAGTTATTGGTAAGTACCGTCACGTTTTTGGTGAAACCTGTGGGGATCGGGAACTTGGGCCCGCCCAGGAACTGCTCGTTGTTATCCATGCCGTCGATCAGATAATTTGTGTAGAGCGAATTGGCCCCGTTGATGCTCACGTTAGGAGCCTCCGGGAAAAAACCGGTGGCAGGTGTTACATTGGGAAGCCGGTGCAGGGCGGTTGTAATATCACGGGCCTCAACCGGCAGGGATTGAAGTTCCTGCTCGTCCAGCTCGGAAGCCACCTCCGCATTGATGGTGTTAATGCGTGTGACGGGAGCCCGCACCGTTATCTCGTCCAGATCAACGGTCTTTTTGACTGACAGAATCATAGTAATACTGCGAATTTTATTAGAGCGCAACTGGAGGGGATCGGTGACCAACCCGTAATATTGGTTCTTCTCCGGTATGTTGACGACATATTCCCCGGAGGTAGAGAGATTGGCAAATCGGGCCTTTCCCTGTTCACCGGTTACCGAAGTTTCGGTGAAACCGATCGCCTCGTTTACTACAGTCAGCTCAATCCCGGATAACGGATCGCCCGTTCCTTTCTCAAAGACGGTAACTTCCAGACCTGCCTGGGCAAACGAATTCAGAGTTAAAACAAGACTAACAAAAAGTAGTGCTGGTATGCGTTTCATCTACAAAAACGATTTAGAAAATTATGGAGGCCAATCAGATACAACAACTCTTGGCCGATTCCACTCGGATGGTTTTGATTTGTTCATGGTGAAAGTCTGTTCAGCTGACCAGGGGAGGGGCACGAAGTAGTCTGGCGGGCAGTACTGTAAGGGAAGGAAAAAAAGTGTGCTGCTCACTGAATTTGGAAATATAATTAAACAGGAGTGACCGGAGTTGCCAAACTAAAAGGGAGATGATTTCATTTGGCCACTTTTTTTTAAGGAAGGAAACCAAGGTTCGTGAGTTATCAATATCGGGAAGGATATCCTCCAGTAGAGAAATTTGTATTTCCGCACTGGTTTGTTCGAGGAGGGTATCAAGCAGAGACGAGGAGTTCCAGGGCAAACTTTTAAAAATCTGGCAGCAAAAAGCCTTCTGGTGGTATCCCATTAACCAGGTACCTCCATCCGCGGCGGGTCCTATCACTTTTTGACTGCTGCCATTGGAAAGCAGTTTGGCCGCTTGCAGCAGATGGTCGGCTCGCAGTTGAGGCGTATCGTTTCCAACAGCGATAACAGAATCGAATCCTTTGTTGAAAACTTGCTGAAATGCATGAGCAAAACGCTCCCCGAAAGAAGAACCAACTTGCCGGGTCTCATCAATTATGAAAAAGGGAAGTCCGGTTTCTTCGATCTGTTTTTGGGTGTGATCAATTAGCAGTCGGGCTACATCCGTATTTTGATGTACGGTACGACCTGTAAACGCTTTATTCATGCCCTCCGCTTTAGCGGAACGGGTGAAGTAAAGGATGGCTACATTTTGTGAGTTGTGCTGATGCATCTATTTACCCGTTTTCAACCCCTTCTATTCGATTATTATACGTAACCTGGAAAAGTATTATCAATTATCCAACAGAATTTTAAAAGGTACTGCTGACAACAAAGATCTCTTATATGTTAATCAGGGCTATGAAGAGATGTTACGGCACACCGATCTCTTACTTATTTTCTATTAATATTTAACTGTACAGAAATGAAACGAATATAGCAGAATTGATTATACCAAGTTCAAGGCTTGGTGATTTACTGCAGATTACAAATGTAATTTTATGTGCTAAGAAATTTTCTTTTTCAGTCGTCCCAATATCTCATCCAGGGGCAGTTGGGTTTCTTCGCTGGCTTCCATATCCCGGAAAGTGAACTTCTCCTCGTTCAACTCGTTTTCCCCAACGATAATGGTATAACGGGCGTTTTCGCGGTCAGCGTCTTTCATCTGAGATTTGATAGAGCGTCCGGCATAATCCATGGTCGCTGAAAAACCTTTGCTTCGGAAGAGGGGCAGCTGGCGGAGGGCCCAGCTCCGGGCCTTGTCTCCGATAGTCACTATATAGAGATCCACCGATTTCTCATTTGCCAGTTCAATACCGAGCTCATCGCAGGCCAGGATCAAGCGCTCAATACCTGCGGCAAATCCAACGGCCGGGGTCGGCTGTCCCCCCACCTCTTCAACCAGCAGATCGTATCGCCCGCCGCCGGCCAGGGCATCCTGTGCCCCCAGATCCGGGCTGATCAGCTCGAAGGCCGTTCGCGTGTAGTAGTCGAGACCCCGCACCAGGTGTGGATCTTCTTCGTAACTTATTTCGAGTTCATCAAGATATTGTTTCACCTTCTCGTAGTGGCTGGACGCCTCTTCGCTAAGATAATTGCCAATGACCGGGGCCTCCTCAATAAAGGGCTGGTCCTCTTCTTCCTTGGAATCGAGGATGCGCAGCGGATTTTTCTCGAGTCTCTTTTGTGATACCTCGCTTAGCTGTTCTTTGTTGGGCTCGAAATATTCAATGAGCGCTTTTTTGTAGGCAGCCCTGCTTTTGGGGTCGCCCACCGAATTTATTTTAAGGCTTGTATTGGTGATGCCGATGCGGTGGTAAATGCTCATCATAAAAGCCATACACTCTACGTCGGCGATCGGATCATCGCTGCCCATAATCTCCGCTCCAAACTGGTGAAACTGGCGCTGGCGCCCTTTCTGAGGCTTCTCGGCCCGGAACAT
>JBEPXS010000132.1:0-8481 GCA_041641755.1 Balneolaceae bacterium | reverse complement strand
ACCTTATCGTCCCGTAATTACAGAAATAGCCTGTTTCTGAATGCTGAAACTGAAGCTTTTTTTCGGCGGTACAATTTCACCATCGGCATGGGCATACACTTCTTTATTCAGTTTGATGAAAACAGATGAAGTGCCCCGTTTTGTCTGGACAATCTTGTCGCTAAATGGATGACCTGCCGATAGTTTCAGAAACTCTACCAATATACGTAGAAGTGGAGCGTCACCGACGATTACCACTTCAACGATTCCATCCGAGTTGTCGGATTCGGGAGAGATCTTGTATTTGCCTCCTTCCATTGCGCCGTTCGCAACAACGATCATCCGGGCATTTCCCTCCATGTGGGCTCCATTGATCATACATTCATACCGGAATATTTCAGAACGGAACAAGGCTTTTACCGCTGAAACAAAGTAACGGAAGTGTCCTGATTCAATAGAACTAATTGAAGCGTAATAATTTGTGAGCCCGTCCACTCCCATACCGAACGTATTCAGAAAAAGACCGTCTCCGGTTTCGATTACATCGATCAGTTCCGTCCTTTTGTTCAGCAGTATGGTAAGATCTTCTTCAAACTGAAGTGGTAAGCCTATACTTTTAGCGAAATCGTTACCACTGCCCAGTGGTAACACACCCAAAATGGCGTTGGTACGAATTAAAGCTTTTGCGACCTGCTGAACCGTTCCGTCTCCTCCTGCCGCAACGACATACTTATAATCTTCAGCTGCCCTGCTTGCATATTCTTCAATTGTATCCTCTTCTTTAATAAATATATAGTGTGAATCCGGGAATTTCCGTTTAACATAGTTGAGTCGGTCCCGAAACAATGGTCCCGCTCTTTCCCTGTCGGACGATGTGTTTACGATAAAACAGAATGAATTCTTCAATTGCTTCGCTTTTTTGAAAGTATAAGCTACAAAAAATATAACCGGAACCTGGATTCCCTTTCCTTGTATGTGGGAATCAGCAAAATCTCAAAAATTACTAGAGATATTGTGATGTGTGCAACATATCATCATCTATAATATCGACATACAGAAGATATCTACAAGTCTTTCCGGCAGGTCGTCTGAAAAAAAATATTTTTCCAGTTGATTCTGTTCAGGAGAATTGGTAGTCTATTAACAGACAAAAAGGTCTTTTATTCCTAATTAATAAATCCCCAGATCAATGAAACAGCAATCCCTATCCACAACACTGATAGTAGTTATTCTTGGAATTTTTCTGGTTGCCTGCCAGTCTAAAAATCAGTCGAATGAGAACACTCAGCGATCGTTTGCCAACCAGGGACAGGCCACTGTAGTTGATGAAGAGTCGAAACCGAACATCCTTCAAATTGCTAAAAGCTCTTCAGATCATGAGACACTTGCAACGGCCATCGAAGCTGCGGGTGTCCAAAACGTGCTGGTGAATGCCGGACCGTTAACCGTGTTTGCTCCCAATGATGCTGCTTTCGACAAGCTTCCGGATGGCACTGTAAGCGACCTGCTGAAGCCCGAGAACAAAAGCAAGCTGGCAAAAATTATAACCTCCCATGCATCCCCGGCTAATCTTACCGAAAGCCAACTGACCGAAGGTCGCCAGATCTACCTGGCTACAGGCCAGTATATAGACGTGGAAAAAAAGGAGGGCGAAACCTATGTTAACGGAGCAAAAGTGCTGGCGTCCATCGACGCCTCCAACGGCATGATCCACGTGATAGACAAGGTATTTCTGTTCCCTGAAGAGTAAGAAAACTAGTATTCCCTGACTACCGCTTTAATCGCTAGAAGTATAGAACACTTGTTGAACAATAACTAGCAGAAATCCTCTACATTTGTGAGTACTGTAAAAAGGGAGTAGTTTACATCGTGTTCTAATTTCAGACCACTTCCGGGGATACAGGTCTTTCGGAGGCTCATCGCTGAGTAGAGCTCAGGATCTGGTGCATGCCGTTCACTGCGCCTGGCAAAAAGTTTGCATTGTAGCGACCAGCGGTGAAAACATAGGAATTGGTTCTTCGCTGGAAGGAGAGGCCGTTGAGAACGAAGTACCGGTAAACTTGAGTCTGCTGGAGGTGAATGCCTGGTCGATAAACCGATGGTGATCGGCACCAATCCGAATGACAAGGCAATTTTGGGGTACATTATTTACCTGCCCGAACGCTATGCCGGCTAAGGCAGGTAAAAAACAGTTTAGAACCAGTTTTTTAATTTTAACAGGCATAGCATTTTTAACATATCGTCACGTCAACTCTGATTATTTGCAGGGGATGAATGATATGGCCGCCTTGCTTTGAACGTTCAAACACCAACGATCCTCCATTCAGGAGTCAGGCAAGATATTTTCTCACCCCGGAGCTTACAACGTTAAGAACATCTAAAAACACCATCCCAATTTTAGGCAGGGTAAAAACAATCAGTGAATTTTGTAATAGAACCTAGAATTGGAGATTGTTAACAATAACATTTTTGCCCCCCAATTACCGAACTTATACAAAAATAAAAAGGTCGACATTTTAACATGTTGGCCAAAATATAATTCAGAATTGAACACTGTTACAGATTTAAGATCCACTTCTCAAAAACATCAAAGCAGGAAGTCACTGAAATTTAATGCTTTACACTTTTTATTATACGACCGGAAGGATTCGAAACCACCCCTTTGGTCCAAAGACATATAGAGATCTTCCAGTACATATCAAAAAGGATACTGCAATAGTAAATTTGGATATGGATAATTTTTATAGCAACCTTACTTCTTATAGTGAATTGGCACCTTGCTAAAAATTATTAATCAGTACAAAATTTCAGGTGCTGAAGCAGATCCCCGGATTTGGACCGAAGCTGACAAGGCGGGAATATTGAATGTCGATTAACGAATAGTGAACAAGGAATGATACAGTAAGCTTTACTTCATCATTCTATAATCCTTGTGTTGTGTTCATTATTGGTTTGTACGGCTGTCGGGAGAACCCCTCCTCCTTCCCGACTGTATTAGTAATTTAACAAAGGTCTCTCCTTTCGTCGGGATGACTATCATTATATAAATCCTATAGATCTGTTCATTGTATTATTACTCTCAGTCTAAACCGTATTCTTTCAGCCAGCGGCGTAACGTCTTAAGGTCTCGCCCCAGGGCCTCCAGCACCTCCTCTTCAGGAATGGTGAGTGTAGTATCACCGTGATTCGCCCCGCCAAGCGGATATTCGTAGTGAATGGAGATCGGTGCGGTTATACCGTACTCTTTTATAAGCTTGAAGTACTTGGGAAAATCGACCTGGCCTTCACCCAAAGGTACATTTTCAACTTGCCACTCTCCATCCTGTTTGGACCAGTGGAAATCCTTGATATCCAAAGTGCCAATGTATGGGTGAATCAGCTTTAGTCCGACCGGCCACGACTCGGAACCTTCCACTGTAGCATGCCGGATATCGTACTGGGACCCCAGCCACTTACTGTCTATATCCTTCAGTACCATCCACAGATCCCAAATAGAAGCCCCGAAACCATCTCCGGAATGATTTTGGTAGTCGCCCTGGATCTGGTATTTCTCATTGTGATCTGCCAGCCTGGTGAGCTTTGTTTTGAATCGATCGAGATTCTGTGGAATGGACAGCTTCTCGTCATAGGAATACCAATTGGTACGGTAATTTGATATGCCCAGCTCACCAGCAGTTTTGAGGATTGGCTCGGTATACTGTTCATCCATCCCGCCGATAGCGGTGCTGATCATATAAACCTCCAGTCCGGCTCTTCTGACTGCTTCGGCAGCCCTCGGAAGGTCTTCAGTCACATTCTCAGGGAGTACATGTCCGCCAGGACGCACGGTAAGGTCAACGCCGTCGAATCCAAGCTTAGCTGCGGTTTCGGCCATGGGCTGGTAGTCCAGCCACTCCAGGTGCTTGGAAAAAACGCAAACCTTGACAGCCCTGTCTACCGTCCCGTTATGGGACCGCTTACGAGCAGTATTACCTTTACTAAATGGATCAAATCCAGTTGAAAGTCCTGCGAAAGCGGCTAATGATTTAATGAGAAACTCTTTTCGTGATGTACCCATACGCTTGTGGTTCAAGTTTAAAATATCTTTGGATCAGGATATTCTTTGTACCATGCTTCCTTCGCCCCGAAACTGAATGCTGAGTCTGTCTAAAACGTAATTGTCACATAATTTGGGATTACTTGTATATAAAATTTTTATTGTAACAATTTTCTCTTTTTTCAGAATTCTGCCTGACAACCCCTCAGCCCCCTTTTTAAAGGGGGATTTTGGAAGCAGACTATTTCAGAGATTAAATAATCTATTTTAAAATAGTGCCTGTTAGACGGGCTGGATCGAGGCTTGTTTGTACTTCTCAACTTCAATCATAGTAAAAACTAGTTTCAGTCTCCCTTAGAAAAGGGAGATTCAGAGGGTTGTAATACCCAACCAAAATCCTGCCGACCTGACACAAACCAAGACCTAAAATTTAAGTATCAATTTCGTTTATTTGGACTTTTTGGACATCCTCGGCGGAATTGGACCACCTGATTATTAAACTGGTTAGATCTCAATAAACCGAGATGGCACCGATTCCACAAGCCAGATATTGGGTTCACTGTCGGATTGATAAAAAGGATGGCCTGCCTCGTACATCTTCTTCGCCTCAATCACTAATAATTGGGGTTTGCCATGTCGGCTGCCCACATCAAGGGCATCGCTCTTATTGGCCGACAGATGAACCAGGTTGCGATTGCCGGAATGCAAGCCTTCTGCCAGAATTGAATCTACATTACGTTGTGCTGTTCCGTGATATAAAACCATGGGCGGTTGGGTAGGCTCCAGGTTCAGGTCAACATCGATAGAATGACCATAACCGGCGCGGATGTAATTACCGTCCTCGCTGAGAATAAAACGTTGTTTGTCACTCTGTGCAATTGCCTGACGAATCACATCTTTAGTTACAGTTTTTCCGTGCTGTTGTGCCATCTCGATCAGGCTCGGAAGATGTGCCCAGCCCTGCGGATCCAGGTCCAGGTCAATACTCTCTGGATGGTGGCGCAACACATAGCTTAAGAATTTACTTATTTGAGTAAGATTGGAACTCATTGAAAATTTAATTCCTATAAAAAAAATACAGCCTTTGGAACAGAGTTAATACTCTCATTTTCAGGATAGACAACTAAATTAATATGTTTTCTGCTGCAATAAGCTCGACCTCAATCTGAAACATTCAACTTAGCATAAAGAATTCTTATCAACCAGTAAATTGGTGAATAGTCTCAGATATTTACATTAAGCCGGTTTCAGTTTGGTGAAACAGACCACGCCTTTGGTAAACTGGTCAGTAATAGTAAACCCAGCGCGTTCAAACAGTTGATTGCTCTCCTCTACAGTCCAGAATTTGAGTCCACTGAATTCAGCTGAGTCCTGCAGCAGGCGCACGTACCAGGTCCCCGATTTCACCAGGTGCATCATAAAAAGTACGCCATCCTTTTTAATAACCCGGCGGGCTTCATACAGCACTTTTAGCGGATCGGTGAGTTCATTTAATGTACCGCCCATCATCAGCCCGTCGAAGGAGGCTCCAAAAAAAGGCATCTCGTGGGCATCAGCACGAAGAAGAAACAGGTCTGTTTGGTCAGCCTCCGATTTAAGTCGTGCTTCCTCCAGCATCTGGGAAGAAAAATCGAGTGCCACAACTCTGCACTCAGGCTGAGCTTTTTTTACCAGTCGTCCGTAAAGAGCCGTAGAACAACCTATATCCATATAAAGATTATCCGAGCGCGGATTGAGCCATTCAATAAGCAGCTCACGCTCCTTGGCAATCGGAAACTCTTCCCATGTCAGGATGGAAAGGGAGCGTTTACGCCATATATCCTCATACAGTGCTGCGGTCACCTTCCAGTGATTGGTACTTTGCGCAATTGAAAGAGAGGGAGGAATTTCACCCAAAAGATCGATAATATTATTCTGTATCAGGTACTCATCCCCTTTGTTGGAACATATCGTGCCGTTGAAAGACTTGCTGAGCCGGGCCGTTTCTTCCGGTACCTCTATGGCCGCCCGCTCATATATCGGTGATCGCAGTTCTAAGGACATACTTAATAATTGAGAATTTTGAATGCTGAATTTTAAAGATGGAAACGGCTATTTTGCCATTTACATTCACCATTCAATGTAACACTATGATACGCAGAGTTGCCTTGACGTGTTACAGCCTATCAATCATCCTTTTGCAGAACCAAGGAAATTTGTGCTCCTTTTTTAACACTCATCATTTCAGCAGCATCTCCTTTGTTAATACCGATCTCCAGCATACCTGAACTTCCAATATATGCTGCAGGTTCGCCTTCGGGAACGGAACCAAAAGTAGATACGAGCTCATCAAGGATCATATTACCGACATATATTTTGACAGTACGGTCACCGATAACATCGTCGATTAGTGATTGGGGAAGGTTGGTAATCAGGTTACCAAATTTATCAATATGTATAATCCAGCCCTGCAGTCCGTCTTTGTCTGCAATTGGGGAAGCCCACCGGTAGGTTTTGAGTTCGTTAAGCGGTTCCCCCAGCTCGCTAAGCTTTACGCCGTTGCTCAGATGAGCCGCAACAGGCGCAAAAATATCTCGGCCGTGAAACGTATTTGACGGATTTTCCTGCCAATATCGTTCGTTCGTCAGCCGGACGGCTTCAAAATCTTTATCCTCAGTAAGTAAAGAAAATATACCGTTATCGGGTCCTACATAGTACTGGTCATCTACCTTCAGGGCGATGGGATTACGATCGGTACCTACGCCGGGGTCAATGACCACAAGATGTACCGAGTTGGAGGGGAAGAAAGGAGCAGAGTTTTGCAAAACCCACGAACCTGCCATAATATCCTGGTCGGGAACTTCGTGAGAGATATCTACAAACCGGACCTCCGGAGCTATGCCCAGCATGACAGCCTTCATAGCACTCACGTAGTAGTCCTGTAGCCCAAAATCAGTTGTAAGCGTTACTATATTACGCATATGAGTTCAACATCACCGGCATAACAAGCATCAACATCTCTTCGCCTTCCTCCTCGTCCAACGGCTTGACTATCCCCGCCCGATTGGGAGTTGAGAATTCAAAATAGACGTCATCTCCGTCCACATTCCCCAATACATCTGCCAGGTATTTGGCATTAAAGCCGATCTCCATCGAATCTTCGTCATATTCACAATTGATGGTTTCCTTTGCCTCGCTACTCATATCGATATCCTCGGCCCGGATCGTGAGCTTGTCTTTGTCGATTTGGAGACGAATTTGACGTGTCGTAGAACTGGAAAAAATGGAAACCCGTTTTACCGTAGCCAGCATCTGCTCTTTGTTGATGACCAGTTCTTTATCATTTTCCCTTGGAATAACCGACTCATAATTGGGATACTGTTCATTGATCAGGCGTGTAATGACGATCGTATTGCCGCTGTGGAATCGGGCATGATCTTCGGTCACCGTCAGTATACATTCATCGGAGTGAAGTGCTTTTTGAACGAGGTTGAGTGCTTTCTCCGGTACAATGAAGTTAATCTCTTCGTCGGACATCAGTTCCGATTTTACAAAACGGACCAACCGGTGCCCGTCTGTTGCAACAAATTTGGTTTCTTCCGGACCGATATCAAAATAGACACCCATCATAGCTGGTCGCAGATCGTCATTCGAAACAGCAAACAGCGTCTTGTCTATCGAATCCAGTATCAATTCCTTGGTCGTTTCCAGCTTGTGACCCTCATCCAGGTTGGGAACTTCAGGAAACTCATCAGGATCTTCTCCCACCAGTTTATAGGTTCCTTTATCGGTACGAAACTTAATATTATATTTTTCATCCACATCAAACGCAACCGGGATGTCGGGGAGCTGGCGGAGGGTATCGATCAGCCGCCGTGCGGGAATAGCTACCGCCCCGTCCACATCTATATCGGCATCCATATATTCAATAATGGAAATCTCAAGGTCGGTTGCCGTAAGTCTGAGTTTCCCGTCCTCGCTTTCAAACAAAATAGTCTCTAAAATAGGAAGGGTGGCTTTATTGGGAACAGCGCCGGACACTGCTGACAGCGCTTTTACGAGGTCACTGCTTGAAGCATTAAATTTCATATCAACAATTATTTTCTAAATTAGGTTAATCACTAAATTCTCACCATTGAGACGCACTCCAAAAAGATATCTTATACTAATAAATCCTTGCTCTCTTAGCAACCAAAGCTGACCACATTATACCAATTTTTGACCTCTGTTTTAAGACGCCTTATTTTCTTTTTAATATTAACATAATCAACCATACGTGCGCATCCTCCTTATCGGTCCCACGGCTGTTGGCAAAACGGCTCTTTCCATCCAATTAGCCCAATCAATACACGCTGAAATTATCTCTGCTGATTCGCGGCAGTGCTACAAATATCTTGATATAGGTACGGCCAAACCCAATCGCGAAGAATTGGAACAGGTGAAACACTATAACATATCTATCCTGGAACCGGATGAGGAGGACAGTG
>JBEPXS010000131.1:0-8492 GCA_041641755.1 Balneolaceae bacterium | reverse complement strand
CCGTAGGCTTTCCCGATCGGAATAAATTCCTCCTCGTAGCGCTCATCCTCTTTTACGCTGATACCCAGGGTGAAATCGGAGTAATACCCGCCTCGCTTGCCACTGCCGGCGTGGGCATACATCAACATGGTATCGAGCGTACCACCCGGTTTTTTAACCTTCAGCCACGATTTTCGTCGTTGTCCGTATTCATAGGTGCTCTCTTTCTTTTTGAGCATGAGTCCCTCGTTGCCGTGGGCCAGCGCACGCTCGAACAGCTCTTCCACATGGTCGTGGTCTTCTACCTCAAACTGGTTGGTGATGGGCAGGTTGTGAGATTCAGCTAGTTCCCTGAGATGCTTTCGTCGTTCATGCAGCGTATGATCAAAAACAGGGCGATCCTCCAGGTAGAGAAGGTCATAGGCGATAAACAGCACCGGATATTGTTCAATCACTTTTTTACCTGGCTTCTTACGCCCCATCCGTTTTTGCAATAACTGAAACGGCATGATCTCGTCATCCTTGAACACGCAGATCTCTCCATCCAGTACAAGGGCGGGCAGGCCACGACTGGCAAAAAACTGCACGATTTCAGGGAAGGAGTGCGTGATATCATTCAGGTCGCGGGAGTAGAGTTCCACCTGCTGGCCACTGATGTGAGCCTGAGAGCGCATGCCATCAAACTTTTCTTCGGCCACATATCCGTCAAGGCTGTCTAAGGAGCGGCTTTCGATCGGAGAGGCCAGCATAAACGAGAGCGGATGGAAGAGGTTGAAGCTTGCTTCATCCAGGTTATTATTCCTGCTAAGTACCGCCGTCCTTCCAATACTACCGGTGATCATGTGGGCATATCGAACATCGTCAGCGTCTTGCTCAAAAGCTTCGGAAATAGCTGAAACTACACTTCGTGTCTCAGACCCGATTCGCAGGGAACCCTGGCTCATGATGCGGATGTAGTACTTGATCTCCACCGGAGTCATCTGTTTCCATGTTTCTCGTAAAATATTCTGCTTGTCTTTGCGGGAAGGAGCACGATACAGCCTTTCATAGCTTTCCTTTATCTCCTGAAGAGTAAGCTGGGTGGGAGAGCGTTTTTGCCGTGCCTTATCGATGTTATGCATCAGTTTTTCAATCGCCTCAGAGGAGCTTCCCAGTGCGGTACGGCAGGGTTTAAAGACTTCCTCATAATCGATCTCACAAAAATCGGCGGCACACGTAGAGTAGGTACGGCTGCCCACCGAGGCTCGTTTGCCGGAGACGGATCTGAATGCTCCTTCACCCAAAAATTGAGCAGCCAGACTCAGATCTTCGTCTTCATCGAACGCCCGAAAGTACTCTGCACAAAGTGCGATCTTAGAATTCGTGCTGCGGGTTTCCGCAATCTGCTGAGCGGTTTCAGCCAGTTTTTGGAAAGAGTTGCTCATTTGTTGAAATTTTGTTTTAACAGCGAAAAATCCGGGAATTTAAAAAACAACGCTCCGTCATCCTGAGCGTAACGGAGTGGAGCCGAAGGATCTCCATAAAGCAAGCTACTCCGGTTTGAACGGTAACTCCATATAACAGCAGTTGCCTGTATTAAGGAGATCCGTTGACTTCGTTGCGCAAAAACCCGCTCCTCCGCTCAGGATGACGCGACGTTGTTCTAAATGTTTAATTTCGTGTTCTATCTCAATCATCCGCTTCCAGGTCCATAAACCGGGATGTAATATCCATCTTGTCCAGGTAGTGACGTACCACGCTGGCATTTGGTGTGTGGGTAATATGTACCTCTTTGGGATTGAGTTGTTTACACAGATTAATCAGTTCAAAAAAATCCAGATGATCCGACAGCGGAATCAGCTTGTCGACGGTGAGCTGGGTTCTTGTTGATTCTCGTGCAGCCCATCCTGAACAGTAAGCGATCCTCTTCTTTTTTACATTTGAGGCGAAACCATTGTTGAAAGCGGAAGTCGGGCAGATAAGAATTTTTCCTTCAGAGGTCTCCCGGTCGTACGTCTCGTACCGTCCCAGGTCGATCCCAGCCTCTTCATAAGCTGAACAGAGTTTGTATCCTGCTCCATGTATTTGTACGGGATGATCGAGCGGGGCAAGCATATGCATAATCTCCTGTGCCTTGCCCAGGTTATAGGCAAGAAAAATGGGTGTATACCCTTCGTCAAGCGTTTCTCCGGTAAACCTCTGAACCTGGGTTGTCAGTTCATCAATTGAAGCCCACCGATACACCGGCAGACTGAAGGTGGCTTCCGTTATGAAATAGTCAACATCACCATCCGGCAGTTCGAATCCTTCCGTAGCCGGAGAGGGAGGCGTTCGGTAATCACCGGTATAGAGTAAATTTCCGAGGTCACTCTCAACATACGTCATCGCCGAACCGAGGATGTGCCCCGCCGGGTAGAAGGTTATTCGAGCGCGATCTGTTACCAGCGGCTCCCCAAAGTTGAGCATAGCAGCATCGCCGGAGTACCCCCGCTTTTTCATTAGTTTACAGGTACTGGGCGAGCAGTAGACAGGCGCCTTGCGGTTGCGGGGCATATGGTCGGAATGCGCATGGGAGATAAAGATGTGATCCGCTTCCGAAGTGCTGAAGTCGAACCCGATATTTAATTCAGGCAGCAAGATGCCGTGATATCCCGCTTTGGTTATTTGCATACTTCTCTGAAATATTTAACATTCCGTAATCTGTATCAGGATCCTAGTCGTTGTATCATAAGAAATCCTAACAAAAGGATAACAACTGCTGCTGACAACATGCTGACACCCAGCCAGCGAACAAATATAGAGAGTACCGATCGGTTTTCCTGAATGACCAACCTCAGTTGAGCCCATCTTACCAGTTGTGCACCTATAATATATACCATCAACAAACTCCAAATGGAAAACAGAAGTTCGGTCCACGAAAAAGGGATAAACGCAAGCACCAGGCATGGAAGGGTAAACAGCAGCCAGTACTTCAGTATGTTGCGAATCAATGGTGGTGGATCTTCGCTCTCGGCCTTACGGATCAGGTACGTTTTGAAATTAGAGGGACGTACAGCAAGCTGTACACCGGTTACCAGCAACAGGATTCCTGATATCGTGTAATAGATGGTGAACCATTTTATAGAGAAGGCTTCCATGCTCATTCGTCGGCAGGTATTTCTTCTACGGGTAGCTCTTGTTCTTCTTTGGGAAGTAGGATGGAAGCTACAATAGAGACCGTTAGAGTGGCGGCCACAAATCCGAGCGCCCACGGTGTGGGGATATGGTAGAAGTCAGCTATCAACATTTTTATACCCACAAATATGAGAATAAGCGAAAGCCCATAATGCAGATAATGAAATAGTTTCATGATGCCGGCCAGGGCAAAATAAAGTGCACGCAGGCCAAGGATGGCGAAAGCATTGGAACTGTACACCACGAACTCATCAGTGGTAATTGCTAGTATGGCCGGAATTGAATCCAGGGCAAATACAACATCGGTTGTTTCAATAACCACAAGGACTATAAACATCGGTGTTGCCACCCACCTGCCCATTTTTTTTACGAAAAATTTTGATCCATAGTATGTTTTGACAGTAGGAATAAACCGGCGAACCAGCAATAGAACAGGATTTTTCTCCGGGTGAACCTCCTTGTCTTTTTCAAACGCCAGCTTAACACCTGTAAATACCAGGAAGGCGCCAAATACATAAATAATCCAGTGAAACCGCTCCAAAAGGGCTACACCAGTAAATATAAACAGGAACCGCATCACCAGAGCCCCGAAAATACCCCAGAAAAGTACTTTATGCTGGTATTCGCCGGGAACTTTGAAATAAGTAAATACCAACAGGAAGACAAAGATATTGTCGACACTCAGCGATTTTTCAATCAGGTAGCCGGTATAATAATCCAGGGCAGTAGCAGAACCCATGTAGTAATAAACACCCACACCAAAGATCAGGGCAAGGGTTATCCAGACACCGGTCCAGACCAGAGCCTCTTTGATGCTTTCTTCATGTTCCTTGCCGTGAAATACTACCAAGTCAATAAGCAGCATTACGACAATAAAGGCGTTAAAAACAATCCAAAGTGTTAAGCTGTGTTCCACCGGTTATAATCCAGTCTCTTGCGTTTCAAAATAAACACCAAAGGTAGGGATATTAGATTGAAGTGAAAAGGAGGAAGTGAGCGAATAAGTAATGAACCAATCCTCTTTCTTTGGATCGCATTCTGTTCTCTTTTTACTCGACAACCACTCCTTCTTCTGTCTCTTTTAACTCATCCGGTACGGAGGCGCGTACTTCTTTTGAAAAGGCTTCAATTATGTTTGATTTTAGAAATTCACGACTGTAGGCAAGCCGGACCTTGCGGCGCGGAGCCGGGTCTTCAAAGTATCTCAAATAAGCCTTGGCACACTGTTCATTTATCTGGTTGATGGCAAGGTAGGGGAGAAGTGTCATCCCAAAATCCTGTTCAACAAGTTGCTTCAGTGTTTCCAGGTTACCACTCTCAAATTCGATGTCAAGGTCTTTGGATTCTTCCCGCCGGCGTTTCTTACAGAGCTTAATTGTTTGATCTCTAAAGCAGTGACCTTCGTTCAGAAGCCATAAGTTCGTGGCATCAAGGTCTTCAAGAGTCAGGATCTTTTTTTCGGAGAGGGGATGACTGCCCGATACATATCCTACAAAAGGCTCATAGTAGAGTTCAACTTCATGGATAAAACTTTGATCTGTCGGGGTTGCAATGATCCCTACATCCAGCTGGTCCTGTTCCAGCTTCTCAAGCAGTTCGTTAGTCATCATCTCTTCAAAAACCAGCTTCACATTGGAATATTTTTCGGTAAAGTTCCTGAGAAAAAGAGGTAGCAGGTAGGGCGCAACCGTAGGGATGATACCGATACGAAATTCTCCTTTGAGTTCATCATCATTCAACAGAGCCAGATCTTCAATATGTTTGGACTGTTTCAGTATCTCTTTGGCCTGGTCGATAATACGCTCACCAATTTCAGTTGGGACAACAGGAGATTTTGATCGATCGAAGATAGTTACCCCCAGGTCTTCTTCCAGCTTGTGGATTTGCATGCTCAAAGTAGGTTGCGTTACGTACGACTTTTCAGCCGCAGTTGCAAAGTGACGATAGCGGTCTACAGCTACGATATATGATAATTGGGTTAAAGTCATTGTTAAACAGAGGCTAATATTTGCGCTGCGTTGGTCCCTTAGAGTATACTAACTTTTTGGGATAGTTGATTTCGTTTTTGAACGTTTTTTATATCAACTAAATTATTATGTATTCATGAACTTGCACCGAAAATAAAGGTTTGGAATGAAGAGAGCACATATATTTATCGAAGGCCGTGTACAGGGCGTGGGCTTTCGCCACTTTACCAGGACAAATGCCCAAAAGGAAGGTGTTAACGGATGGGTGAAGAATCTGCCAGACGGCAGGGTTGAGGCGATATTTGAAGGCAGTGAAGACCAGGTTCAAACGATGATAGATCTGGTGAAAGAAGGCCCCCGTGCCAGTCGTGTTTCTAACGTAGATGTTGAGTGGGAGACGCCCAAAGATGAGTTTGATTATTTCCAGGTAACTTATTAAGAGGGACTGAGCTTTGCGTCTATTTATCGCAATCGATCTGCCGGAATGGGTAAAGAAGCAGCTGCAGCAACTTCAGGATAGCAACCTGAACGTTCGTTGGAATTCTACGGAAACCATGCACCTGACGTTGCGTTTTATTGGTGATGTGGAAGAACGGTCGACCAGGGAGCAACTGGTTAATGAGCTGGCGTCCATACAGATATCGGCATTTAGCATGACCATTAAGGACTTAGGATACTTCCCTCCTAAAAAGCATCCCAAAGTGTTATGGGCTGGTATCAAAGAAAATAAAAAGTTGATGGAACTCCAGGAAAAAATTGAGCAAGTTAGCCAGTCGGTAGGGTTTAAGCCGGAAACGCGGCCCTACATACCACATATTACCCTAGCCCGGGTAAAAGGGTTATCCAAAAAAGAGGTAAACTCTTTTTTTAATCAGCATAAACAGCTTCGAATCGAAGATATTCCGGTCAATGAGTTTATATTATATGAAAGTAAACTGCATCCGGATGGAGCTATACACTCTCCACTGGAACAGTTCAGCTTGGAGTTATAATCAACTGAAACTGAGGCATGAAGATGCTTTCCACCCTTTTATGGACACTGCTTACAATTGTTGCGGGATATGTTTTCCTGGTTTTTTTACTTTATCTGCTACAGTCCAACCTGGTTTATCATCCCGCCTCAGAGTTACCCTATACACCCGATTTGATGGGATTGAATTATGAAGAGGTAAGCTTTAGAAGTGAGGATGGAAAAGACCTGCACGGCTGGTTTATTCCGCATGAGCAAGCTCGGGGAACCATCCTGTTTCAGCATGGGAATGCGGGGAATATTTCTGGCCGTTTGGAGACGATTCAAATCCTGCATCAGCTGGGCTTACAGGTTTTTATCTACGACTATCGCGGATATGGAAAAAGTGAGGGAACCCCAACAGAACAGGGCACATACAAAGATGCCATGGGTGCATGGAATTTTTTGACTTCAGAGAAAAACATACCTGCTAATCGTATTATACTAATGGGGCGCTCATTGGGAGGGGCGGTTACTTCCTGGTTGGCCAACCAAGTGAAGCCGGCCGGTGTAATACTGGAATCTACTTTTACTTCCGCTCCGGATGTAGCCGCTGATCTGTATCCTGTTTTCCCGGTTCGAAGAATGATTAAGTTCGAATATCCCAACAAGCAGCATATCCAGTCTATCACCGAACCGATACTGGTGGCACACAGTACGGGTGATGATCTTATCCCGTTTGAACATGGAAAGCGGCTATATGAGCTGGCTAATGAACCCAAGAGATTTTTTGAGATGCAGGGCGATCATGGTAATGGTTTCTTGGAGACCGGTGAAGCCTATCGCAAGGTGATTGATGAGTTTGTAAGTGAAGTGTTGGAAAATGAAAAGACAAATAAACAGCAGTAATCATCAAATGGATATTTATAGCGAAGAGATCTCGATTACTTCGGAGGGGTTTTCCGAAATTACAAATATTACTGACCGGGTATCCAGGATTGCAAAGGATTCTGACTTTACGGATGGGATCGTTCATATTTTCCCTGTCGGTTCAACCGCTTCTATTTCTACTATTGAATTTGAACCGGCACTGGTTCAGGATATGAAAGACAAACTAGAGGAGTTCGCACCGCAGGATCAGACTACCCGGCACGGTGAAACATGGGGCGATGACAACGGCTTTTCTCACATGCGTGCTACAATGATGGGGCCAGGAATTACAGTTCCGTTGCATCAGGGAGGTTTGGTGCTGGGAACATGGCAACAGATTGTAATCCTCAATCATGATAACAAAAAGAGGGATCGCAGAATATTCGTACAAGTCTTCGGCAAATAGATTTTAACGCGTTTAGCGGTTAGAATTATTAGACTTGATAGCTTAAAAGCTCTTCCAGTCATTCTGAACTTGATTCAGGATCTCGCAGGGACCATGAACGTTGAAAAGCAACCAGCATACTCAGCGCTATCCATCTTTGGGAGATCCCGGATCGTGATCCGGGATGACTGAGAGGCTTTTCTCAACCGCTAAACATGTTAGATTTTAATTAAATAGCTGTCTGTTATTAGATTGTGCTCTGACTCCAGAAAGAGCTCAGTTTATACGCCCTGAAAATTTCCCACCTTTTTTAAAAGTTGATCTTAATTTTAAGCCAAACGAATTGTATAATTCAATCGTGATTCGTGGTATAGCTGCGTTCCCGGACTGAACGGAGTAAACACACCATGAGAGGGCATATTTTATACAATCTTAAAATTTTAAACGGTTAACTGGCGAATGGATTTTTCCCACCTTCACTCTCATACCCAATTTAGCATGTTGGACGGTGCGGCAAGCATCAGCAATATGATTGAGAAAGCTAAAAATTCGGGTATGCCCGCGGCGGCTATCACCGATCATGGAAATATGTTTGGAGTGCCGGAGTTTGTGAATGAGGCTCAAAAACAGGGAGTAAAACCGATCATAGGATGTGAGTTCTATTTGACACCCTCGGGAATGGACGATCGCAAGGATCGTACCCGATATCACCAGGTACTGCTGGCCAAAAATATGACCGGCTATAAAAACCTGATGAAGCTTTGTTCACTTGGTTATGTGGATGGACTCTATTACAAACCCCGGATTGATAAGGAAACGCTGGCTGAGCATGCGGAAGGTCTCATCGCTACTACCTGCTGTATTGCCAGCGAGATCAACCAGACAATCATCAACAAAAGTGAAGAAGAAGCCAAGCGAATTTTTGAGTGGTACCTGAATTTGTTTGGAGATGACTACTATATCGAACTGCAGCGACACGGCCTGGAAGACCAAAACCGTTGTAACGAAGTGCTTAAAAAATGGGCACGGGAATTCAACGTGAAGATGATTGCCACCAACGATTCTCACTACATCGACAAGGAAGATTCCGAGGCCCATGATGTGCTGCTGGCGCTTCAAACCAACGCCG
>JBEPXS010000130.1:0-8499 GCA_041641755.1 Balneolaceae bacterium | reverse complement strand
GGGCACCAGGTTTGTGGTTGCCAATAGTGAAAAAGATACCAGGGTTGGGTTGGAAGAAGGGAAAGTATCTATTCAGAAAATCAATAATGTTAATGGAAGCCTGGCCTCAGAAAAGCATACTATGGAACCGAATGATATGGCTCATTTCAGCAGGAAAGTCCGTTCTGTTTCCATCCAAAAGAAACCGAATATAAGAATATTCACCTCATGGATTGATAATGAGCTCGTGTTGGACAGCTCCCCTTTCCGATACTTGGTTTACCGAATTCAACAAATCTATGGAGTGGACGTAGTTGTAAACAACAAAAAGCTTTATGAACGTACCTTAACCGGAAGGATTAAACTCAAAGACCTGGGATACCTTACTCAATCTGTTTCAGAAGTAATGAAAGAGGAAGTCTTCTTGTCTGAGGGAACGGTCTATTTCGGGGAAAACAAGTAACCTAAAAGGGGATAACTATCACAAATCGCAACAAAAAAGACAGAAAACAAATAATCACAACTACAATGTTAAAGAATTAAAAACAGGGATCATGAAGATACTTAAATCTATTTTTAGCGTCCTTATTGTGTTCTGCATGCTCGTGCCGAATGCAATAGCACAGGATGATATTGAAAATGTGTTTACCCTGAACGACCAGAAAAAAGTACATCTGGTAAAATCAGGAACACTACTAGCCGATGCTCTGGCTGATATCGAGAATAAATATAATGTTGTTTTTCTGTATGAAGACAGGCTGCTTGAGTCGAAGCGAATAGACCGGGAAGTCGTTCTTACTGAAAATAATATTATTAAAGGTGTTCAGAATGTTATTCACGGATATCCGCTGGCTCTAAAGCAGCTTGATAACAGGCTTTTTGGTATTGTTCCGGCTGAAGAAATGAGCCAGGAACAAAATCTCGAAATGGTAACGGGACAAGTTACCGACGATGAAGGTACAGCCCTGCCTGGAGTTAATATTGTTGTCAAAGGTACCACCACAGGTACTACTTCTGAGGCTGATGGTAGCTGGGAGCTCAATGTTCCGTCCCTTCAGGATACTCTCGTATTTTCCTTTGTTGGTTTCCAGCGGCAGGAAGTGCCTATCGATGGTCGTACGGAAATCAATGTATCGTTGGTACCTCAAACGGTTTCTGGTGAAGAACTGGTTGTAGTCGGTTACGGCACTCAGGAAAAACAAACCCTGACTGGTTCAGTCAGTTCGGTCGGTGGGGAGAAACTTGAAAAGGTACCCGTAAGTAACATGTCGAATACCTTGAGTGGTCGTATTCCGGGAATTATTACCGTAACCGGTAGTGGTGAGCCAGGGTATGACGGTACTACAATTCGCATTCGTGGAAACCAAACGCTTAATAACAATGAGCCGCTCGTAGTAATTGACGGCGTTCCCAGCAGAGCCGGCGGACTGGATCGCCTCAATCCTGAAAACATTGAAAGCGTAAGTGTACTGAAGGATGCGTCTGCTGCTATTTATGGAGCACGTGCTGCTAACGGGGTTATCCTTATAACTACCAAACGGGGTACAGAAAGCGCAGGTGGTCCTCAGTTTAAGTTGAAATTGAACCAGGGCTTTAACCAGCCAACACGAGTGCCCGAAATGGCAAGTGCTGAGCAGTATCTGCGAATGATCAATGAAATTGATTTCTACCGCGGAAATAGCCTTACGTATGACGAGGAAACAATTCAGAATTATGCCAAGCCTGAATCTCAAAAAACCGAGGCAGAAAAATGGTTGTATCCCGATACCGACTGGTTCGACGAGGTACTGAAGCCAATGTCTTATCAAACAAAGGCAGACATTTCCGTTTCAGGCGGAAATAGTGATGTAAGTTATTACCTTTCTTTAGGTGGTCTTACAGAAGACGGGTTCTACGAAAACAGTGCTACTCGGTATAACCAGTACAATTTCCGTAGCAATATTGATGGAAATATCAGTGACTTTATGGATATAAGCTTTGATGTGTCGGGTCGCTTGGAAGATCGTAACTTTCCGAACCGATCGGCCGGTAGCATCTTTCGCTTTACCATGCGTGGAAAACCTCACCTGCCAGCTACATGGCCGAATGGTCAACCGGGACCCGATATTGAAAACGGAACCAACCCGGTTGTTGCTGCTACTCCGGAAACCGGTTATGCTGATGACGAACGGTATTACTTCCAGAGTAACCTGGGAATCAATATTGACATTCCCGGTGTGGAAGGATTAGCTGTTCGTAGTAATCTTTCCTACGATAAAATGTTCCAGTCCAACAAGAGCTGGCAGACCCCCTGGACCCTCTATCAATGGGATCGTTCAGGTTTTGAAAACGCGTTAGACGCCGGTAATAACCCGGATCCAACCCAGTTTTTGTCGGGAGCCCCCCGTGGTTATCCGGAACCTCGTCTCTTTGAGGAAAGTGCCGAGAATTACAATATATTGATCAACCTGATCACGGAGTATAAGCGTGATTTTGGCGATCACACCTTTGGGGCACTGGTCGGTACTGAACGAATGAATGGTGAAACCAGCTTTTTCAATGCGTTTCGTCGCTTTTACATCTCAAACCAGATCGACCAGTTGTTTGCCGGTGGAGAAGAAGAGAAAGATAATAATGGTAGTGCATTCTTTTATGATGGATCTGGCGGCTTTCCGGATGCACAGGTCAGGTTTAACTTCTTTACACGGTTAAATTATGACTATCAGGACAAATACCTCTTTGAGTTTGTAGGACGTTACGACGGCTCTTACATCTTCCCTGAAGATAACAGGTGGGGCTTCTTTCCTGGTGTTTCTGTCGGCTGGCGTTTAACGGAAGAAGAGTTCTTTTCCGATAATATCGGATTCTTCGACGACCTGAAGCTCAGAGCGTCTATGGGGCAGACAGGTAATGATGCAATTGAACCTTTCCAGTTCATGGCACCTTATGGATTTGGAAGTGGACGTGTTTTTGGTGGGGGCAGCATTCAGCCTACAGTTTTTCAAACCCGTACTCCCAATCCGAGTATTACGTGGGAAAAGGCCAACCAGTTTGACGTAGGTCTTACCGGTGAAGTCCTGGACAGTAGACTTTCTTTCGAGGTTGATTATTTTGACTACATGAGGACGGATATCCTGTGGTTTAGAAATGCCTCTGTTCCACAGACATCTGGACTCTCTCTCCCTCGTGAGAATATTGGTGAAGTTCGCAGCTGGGGTGTGGATGGTACAATGACCTATCGCCACCAGGTGGGTAACGACTTTTTCTTTGATATAACTGCCAATGGTAGTTATGCACTGAATGAGATTGAGTACTTTGACGAACCCCCAGGAGCTCCTGAATGGCAACAAGCAACCGGAAACCGGATGGAAACCGGACTTTTTTACATTGCCGATGGGATCTATCAAACCCAGGAACAGGTTGATAATTCGGCTCACTGGAATAATGCACGCCCCGGGGATGTCATTTTTAAAGACATTAACGGTGACGGGGAAATTACTGGTGATGACCGTAGGCGAATCAACAAAAATGATACGCCCAAGCTAACTGGTGGTCTTGAATTCTCTGCTTCATATAAGCAGTTTGACTTCATTGTGTTCTTCCAGGGAGCTGCTGGTGGTGTCATTTATACCCAGACAGAATCTGGTGAAATCGGTAACTTCCGCAAGGATTTTGCTGACAATCGCTGGATCGGTGACCTGGACGGCGACGGTTCGCCTGATCGAGCAAGTACCACTGATCCGCGTGTCTGGAACCGGGGAGAAGAGTACTGGGCCGGTAATGCCAACACGTATTTCCTTGAAGATACCGACTATATACGTCTCAAGACCCTGGAGGTAGCGTATAACCTGCCTACTGAGTTTCTTGACAGAGTTGGACTGCGTGATATGCGCGTGTATGCCAACGGATTTAACCTGCTGACGTTCAGTAAACTGGATTACATTGATCCGGAAGCCAATAGTGGCAGCGGTCAATATTATCCGCAGAAAAAGGTCGTTAATGTCGGTTTTTCCGTATCATTCTAAGCAAAAGTAAATGATCATTATGAAGAAATTAATATATTCGTTAACACTAGTTTGTTTTGTATTCCTTGCCATGACGGCTTGTGATGTCAATAGTATCCTCAATAAGCAACCGCTGGATACGGTATCGGAAGAGAACGTCTGGAAGGATCCTGCCTTAACAGAGGCGTACGTGAATGAACTGTACGTCGGTATGGGACGAGGTTTCGGAGAAACCATGATGGCTTCCCACGTAGACGAAGCTCAATTTATTCATGGTCGTGGTACGATCGATGTTGTCCAGTCAAACATCAGTCCCAGTAATATGGGAACTTATACGGACAATGAGCTCGACCACACTACCTGGGATAATATATATCGGAATGTGCGTTCTGTTAATATATTTCTCGATAATATAGGTGATGCAGAGATCGATGAGGCCCTGAAAGAACGTTTAACCGGGGAAGTCTATTTCCTGCGGGCCTACTTCTACTATATGGCCTTCCGGCAGTGGGGTGGTGTACCTATTGTCACTGAGGTCTATGGTCTGGATGACCAGGAGGAGATGCTTGTTCCCCGGAATACGTTAGAGGAGACAGTAAATCAAATTGTCTCTGATCTGGATGAAGCTGCTCCCAGGTTGCCGTTAAGCTATAGCGGTGACGATGTGGGCAGAGCCAGTCGCGGTGCTGCTCTTGCACTTAAATCGCGTGTGTTGCTTTATGCAGCCAGTGATCTGTATCACGACCCAAGCTGGGCCGGCGGGTACAGCAATCCGGAATATATCAGTTACTCCGGAGCTAACCAGCAGCAGATGTGGCAGGATGCCAAGGATGCGGCGCAGGCTGTAATGGATCTTGGTGAATATCAGCTCTATAATCAGAATCCTGATCCGGTAGCGAACTACACGGAGATGTACCTCAATAATACCGTGGAAACGATTATGAGCCTGAGTGTAAACTCTGAATTTCCCTATAATTATAATGAAGCCGATCACGGTTTGTTTAATGGCCCGAATGGCTACCATACCTGGGGAGGAAATGTTCCGATACAGGAGCTGGTCAATGATTTTGATATGGCCGACGGTTCCGAATTTGACTGGCAGGAGTTTGAGAATGGAGATCCGGGATACGGAAATTCTCCGTATGCAAACAGAGATCCCCGGTTCTATGCCAACATTCTTCATGACGGGGCTGACTGGCGAGAGCGACCTGCTGATGTCGGTGGAGATCCCGAAGGTAGAATTCAGACCTATCTGACTTATAATGTCGTTGATGGCTCAGGTAGTGTTGTTAGTACACGGCCGGGACTGGATACCCGAAGCAGTCCAATTGAAGACTGGAATGGTACCACCACCGGTTATTATGTACGCAAATTTATGGATCCGGCAGTCGATCACCAGAATGAGATCCAGGAGGTGCCATGGCCTTACTTCCGTTATGCGGAAATATTGCTTAACTACGTCGAGGCATCTATTGAACTTGGTGATGAGGTCGATGCCCGGAGAGAGCTCAACAAGATACGGGACCGAGCCGGCATGCCGGATATTACGGAGACTGGCGCGGCACTGATGGAGCAGTACAGGGACGAACGTCGCATCGAACTGATGTATGAAGAGCACCGATTCTTTGACGTTCGCCGCTGGATGATTGCACCGGATGAGCTCGACGATAATGCCTTTGGAATCGACCTGACAGCTGAACGCAATGAGAACGATCCGTATACGGATTACACTTATTCAAATATCGAGCTGATTCAGGTTCAGGAACGGTCTTGGGAAGACAAGATGTACTTGTATCCCATACCACGTGCAGAGGTGAACAGGAATGAGAACCTGGTGCAAAATCCGTTGTATGCTAATTAACAAAAACTAAACTCACTCTGGTCATTTACTATCAATTGTTTCCCAAAATATTAGATAGATATGATACCTAGTGTGGTTTATTATGGTTGCTAAGACCTAAACTTAAGAAGTAGGCTGAATTCTCAGCCTGCTTCTTTTTCTTTATACCAAGGCTAAAGGCTCATTATACACAGCATAATTTAATGTCGGAGCTTTTTGTTGAAGTAATTTTTGTGCTTGATATTCAATTCCAAAAAAATCGAAAGACAGTGAAATGGATAGAAAAAAATTTCTAAAAGGCAGCATATTGGCTGGTTCAGCTATGGCAGCAGCCCCAGGTAGTTTGTTAAGCAGAGATAAGGGAAATTCTGGTAACGCTACTATTTCAAAGCATTCTTTCAACTTAAAATATGCCCCCCATTTTGGCATGTTCGAGCATCATGCAGGTGATGATCCCATTGATCAGATTAAATTTATGGCCGATCAGGGGTTTACTGCGATCGAAGACAACGGTATGTTGGGACGTCCCAGGCAGATGCAAACTAAAATTGGGAACACCCTCGCAAACCTGGATATGACAATGGGCGTTTTTGTCATAGACGGTGGTGATAACTGGAAGACATCTCTTACAACAGGTAAACAGGAATTTATTGACAATTTTGTGGCTGCTTGTGAGAAATCTGTTGAGACGGCAAAGAGGGTCAATGCACAGTGGGCAACGGTGGTGCCCGGCTTTTTTGATCGAAGCCTGCCGATGGGTATCCAAACCAGTAATGTAATTGAAGCCCTGCGACGGGGAGCTGAAGTATTGGAGCCTCACGGCTTGACGATGGTACTTGAACCGCTCAGTGACACGCCGGAACTGTTCCTGCGAACATCAGCACAAACCTATGAGATATGCAAAGCTGTCGATAGTCCATCTTGTAAAATCCTGTACGATATCTACCATATGCAGCGTAATGAGGGTAACCTGATAAAAAACATGGAACTCTGCTGGGATGAGATTGCCTATATCCAGATCGGTGACAACCCAGGACGGAATGAACCGGGAACCGGTGAAATCAACTACAAAAATGTGTTCAAATATATCTACAACCAAGGATTCGATGGGATATTGGGTATGGAGCATGGCAACTCGCTGGATGGCAAAAAAGGGGAGCAGACGGTTATTGATGCCTATGTCAAGGTTGATAGCTTCGCCTGATAAACATGGCGGTGTTCGATTTATCTCGGCTATTACCATCTCCTGGTTTCAGGGGAAAAGAATCATAAACTTTAGTCAAATATTATCTCGTTTAATACATTCCGATTACATCAATCTTAATACGACCCGATTAACTGACTGTGATCAACAGCTACAATAAAAAGATTATATGGATACTCGCAATTGGTTTTCTGACCGGTTGTAAGTCCGATTCCGATCTGGATTGGAATCAGAAAGAGGGATACAGATGGGCCAGCGTGTCTACCAGCTATTGGGGAGAGACCGGTTTTGAGAAACTGGATCCATCTTCCACCAATATTGAATTCTTAAATCGTGTAACCGAGGAAAGTATTACAGAGAACAGGAACTATCTTAACGGCTCAGGTGTAGCGGCTTCTGATGTGGATGGAGATGGATTGGTTGATCTTTATTTTGCCCAGCTTGATGGTCCCAATAAACTGTACAAAAATGTAGGGAAACTACAGTTTAGGGATATTACCGAAGAGGCAGGACTTTTCCATAACAATTACAACTCTACGGGGGTCGTTTTTGCAGATGTTGATGGTGACAGGGACCCCGATTTGCTGGTAACTTCTCTGACTGATCGTAATGAGCTTTACATAAACGATGGGGAAGGAAATTTTCGGTTGAAGAAGGAGAGTGGACTGGGACCATCCATGGGTAGCAACACTATGGCACTGGCCGATATTGACGGGGACAATGATCTGGATCTTTACATCACAAACTATAAGTTGAAAACGGCTCGTGATATTTATTCAGAGCAGGAGCTTTCTACTCAAAATACGATCAGAAAACAGGGTGATTCTGTAGTCGTCATCCCACCATACGATCAATATTACGGTATTATAGAGACTGAACACCGATCATACAGGAATGAGTACGGTGAACGTGATGAACTCTATCTAAATGATGGCAATGGAAACTTTGAAAAGGTTACCGATACCAATACCCGTTTTTTAGATCGAGAGGGAAAACCGAAAGGGCTTTCGCGCGACTGGGGACTGACCGCCCGCTTCCAGGATGTGAATGCTGACGGTCTCCCGGATCTTTTTGTAGCAAATGATTTTTGGACTCCCGATCGATTTTGGATTAACCAGGGAGAGGGGGTATTCAGGCAAGCCGGTAGTCATGTTCTTCGAAGCATGAGCCTCTCTTCAATGGGAGTAGATTTTTCTGATGTCAACCGGGATGGATCACTCGATTTTTTTGTCACTGAAATGCTCAGCTCGGAACACCAGCGGCGTATGCGCCAGCTCTCGGAACAGATGGATCTTGTCGATGATGTACCACAGTTCAACAGGAATTCTATGTACCTGAATCGTGGGGATAACACCTTTGCTGAAATTTCCTACTACAGCAACCTGGAAGCAACGGAATGGTCGTGGGCAACCAATTTTCTGGATGTGGATCTGGATGGCTATGAAGATCTGATCATTACTACAGGCCATGCCTATGATTACCAGGATATGGAT
>JBEPXS010000129.1:0-8603 GCA_041641755.1 Balneolaceae bacterium | reverse complement strand
GATTTTCATAGTATCTATTTTTAAATGTTAGGTATTGGTTCTGCAACCAGCAGATGTTACCGGTTATTTCTTCCCGGTTTTATTCCAAAAAATAAATGTCCCACGGTTGGTTGTGGTAATAATATCCACAGTTCCATCTTTGTTTAAGTCTACAGCCGTTATCTCGGAACCGGCTCCCGACCTGTTGTGAATCAATTCCGGCACAAATCGTGCTCCACCCGGTGCGTTTTCGTCCCTTACGGTTTTGTACCAGTATATTACCGGATCGCTGTAGGGATCCGGGTCGTAGTAGTTATCCAGATGGGTCCAGTATCGTTTCCCGACTACAAAGTCCTTGATTCCATCCCCGTCTACATCGGCAAATGTTGCCCCATGGGGCTGCGAGAATACCACACCGCCCGCCGCCTTCTCCGAGTAATCATCACTAATCATATGTTCGGTAAAGGATATAGCCCCATTACTACTCCGATGCTGTTCGTACCATGCCAGTCCAAAACCGTGGGCATTCAGGTTGGTCACCACATCGTTCAGTCCGTCTCCATTGGCATCGTATACCGCCATTATCGTACCCCCTACACCGGTAGCGCGATGTCCGTATCGTCCGAACTTCACCGGGTGATAGGTCCATTGTTCTCCTTCCTTAATCACTTCCGGCTGCTCCCACCATCCGAAAGCATTGATGATATCCAGCCTGTCGTCGCCGTTGATATCACCCGTTCCGACCCCATGGGTCAGTCCGTACCCATTCGCAGATACCTGAAATTCTTTCCATGGTTTGGTGGGATCACCGGGCTGTGGCTTGGCAAAACGGACCGATCCACTTCCGGAGTAGACCAACTCAGGCGTGCCATCCTCATCAAGATCCACAAGGTCGGTGATCTCCCCCTGACGGACCCCGGGCAGTATTTCATAACTCTTCCACCGCCGGGATTGACCTTCCGGGTTGATATAGAGAATCGTACTAAATGCACTGCTGATGACATCAGGCCAGCCGTCGCCGTTAAAATCGTAGGTTTCCTGCACCTTGTTATAGGGAAACTCCAATGACGGATTTCCAGCCACGGCGGGAAATATCTCCCGGTGTGTAGTATATTCGGGTCCGAAGTAGATATACGGTCCCGCGATCACATCCAGGGTACCGTCCCTGTTGTAATCACCGGCACTAGCTCCCCAGGAATAATACATGTCGCTGATGCGGTGCACTCTGAATTGATCCGAAGACTTTTCTTTGGGAGTTTCCCGCATGGCCGCGTCTTTCCACATAATATCCTTAAAATGTGCTTCACCCTTGCCGCCGGCATAGAGTGCGATGGGGCCGTAGCCGTCCAGGCCGGAGTGCTCCTCGCTGCCGGTACCCACCTGTCCCCCAATTTCGCGGCCGTCATTCAAAAACGAGCGGATCATATTCACATCAATAAACGATTCAATCTGATTCCACTCACCGGGACGGTATTCTGTATCAGGTCGGTGAAATGGTACCTCCACATCGGGTCCAGAGCGCGGAGGAAAACTATTTTGCCCCTCCGGAGGTGCATACCCGCCACCGTCGTCTTCATCCGTAGGAGCCACCCGAAACCAGATCCCACCGGCATATTCGAGCCGCTGCCGCGAGGTTATCGTTCCGTCCTCATCGATATTCACACGATACGGTTTAACATCCCCTTCATTCAGGGTGTGAAATATCCCTGTGTATCCATTATCGGTCTCTTCCATCCGAAACAGCACGCCGGTTTCACAATCACCTGAACATCTGAACAGGCTGTGGAAACTTACATCCTGGTAGGATCGATCCAGCACCAGCCACCCGCTTCCGCCGGAGGCGTTGCCGGTAATCTCACCCTCGCTGGCCGACCATTCAGCATCACCCAGAACATGCCAGTCATCCAGGCTCGAACCCTCAAAACGATGTTCCGGCATAAATGTGAGTCCGAAGTCGGGATCAGATGTTTCAACCGCAGGTTGTGCATAACTAAATAACGGCAGGCAAACCAGCACTGAAATAATTGCAATATATCTTATCATGATATCCGGATTATTTTATGTATTAGAGTCGTTCTTGAACTTGGCTCATTGTCACATTTAGTCGGGTAGCGAAAAAACGATGTATCCCCCCTGCGGTCGATCTTCCTCGGACTCATATTCTGGTATTCCTGATCCCCATTCGAGCGGTGTTGTCGCAGTAACAACAAGATAATACTTATCATCTATCTCATACATGGAGGGAAGACCTTCGGTACCAGTAGGCAATTCTCCCATCCATAACTCTTCTCCTGTGTCGGCATCTAACGCCCGAACTGTTCCATCACCTGCGGTAGCAAATACTAAGCCGGTAGAAGTTACGATCATCCCATTTCGTTGTGCTCCCGGAACCCCGGTATTTGTCCCACCCTCTTCAGCTGCAAGCTTATCCTGACCAAGTGGCTGCTTCCATTTTATCGTGCCTTTATTAAGATCGTATGCTACAATCACAGACCAGGGAGGACTGATAACATGAGAATATCCCAAACCCCAGCCTTGGAGGTAATAACGAATTGAAGGTGCCTCAACACCTTCTGGATAAGGAGGACCGAGCCTACCTCCACTTCTTTCTACGGGTCGGAAATCCTGACCACCGGGGACTCCTCCTTTGGCAACAACTGGTCCATCAGGAGGTTCAATAACAGCACCATCTCTGGTCCCCCCCAAAAAACGATACAATCCTCCTATATCCTGTTCACTTAGATAGGAGAAGGCGGGCATTTTACCCTGGCCGGAAGACATAACCTGCTGGAAGTCCTCGAAGCTGAGACGAGTTTCCAAATCAATCAGTGAAACAGCCGATCCAATCCCCTGCCGGTCGGCACCATGGCACACCTGACAGTGCTTTACATAAATTTTTTGGCCGTGTTCCACCGGATTCACCCATCCACCTGATTGTTCTTTCGCATCTTCCCCAAAATCCCGCTGTTCCAGAGGAGGATAAAAGGAGGGATAGTCCAGACTTATAACATAAACGATTCCTTCTTCTGGATTTGCAGCCGTATTCCCCCAGTTGGCACCTCCAACCGCACCTGGCATAGCGATCGTTTCATATTTATCAGACAACGGTGTAAAAAGGCCTGTCCGTCCCTTTTTTTCTAACTTTCTTATTCTTTCTTTCCAATCAGCTCGCTCCTCACCTGTTAAAAAGAAAGGAGAGAGTGAATCAGGATTAACTTCGTGCCGTGCAAAGGGTTCTGGTTTTGTTGGAATTGGTTGTGTAGGCCAGGCTTGTTCCCCGGGAATGTTACTTTCCGGGACAGGTCGTTCTTCAATCGGCCACAATGGTTCACCAGTTACCCGATCGAAAACATAAAGAAAACCGGTTTTGCCGGCTACAGCGACAGCGTCAATTTCTTCTCCTTCGTGATTAACCGTTACCAGCTGAGGAGCGGCGGCTGGATCATAGTCCCACAAGTCGTGATGCACCAACTGATAATGCCACACTCGTTCTCCTGTACGAGCATCAAGAGCTAGTAGAGAGGTCCCGAACAGGTTCTGGCCATGCCGGTCAGCTCCGTAATAGTCATAGGTTGGAGAACCTAATGGGAAGTACGCGATCCCACGCTCTTGGTCAATCGAAATTTCCGCCCAGGTGTTCACTCCACCTACATATTTGTAAGCGTCTTCGGGCCAGGTATCATAACCAAATTCACCAGGTCTAGGAATAGTATGAAACGTCCATTCTCGTTCACCCGTAACCACATTATAGGCCCTGATATGGCCCGGTGCCGATATATAGCTTTCGCCCGGAGAGGATCCAAGGATAAGCAAATTCTCAAATATTTCACCCGGTGTACCAGACTGGACGCGTGCAATAGTCTTAGGATCTCTTCCCAAGCCTTTTCTGAGGTCAACCAAACCATTGTCTCCAAAACTCAGTATAGATTTTCCTGTTTCGGCATCGATAGCCTGAAGATAGTCGTTCATCTGAAACAACAGGCGTCTGTCTGTTCCATCCTCGCTCTCCCAATAGTTGATGCCCCGTCTGGCAATACCGCGCAGATCGGAATGAATCCATATCTCTTGTCCTGTACGTGCATTCAACGCCACCAGCGAATTGTTGTGGGCCAGCACATACATCACAGTATCCACAATGAGTGGATTAAATTGGTAATTATTGTCATCACCAGTAGAATAAAACCAGGCTTTCTTTAAATTATTTACATTGGATTTATCAATTCCATTGAGTTCTACATATTTCGAATTGTCAGGTCCGCCACCATAATCTTCCCATGTGGTGTGCTGGTCATCTTCGTGTTCCGGCTGGCAGGCTGTTATTCCCAAACAAAGTATTCCCATCAAGAGTAACAGGGCTATGCCCGACTGTTGTAATATTGAGATCATACTATGGCCTATATAAAAACTAATTTAAAAATTGATACTGCTGTTTTTCGATTTCAAAGCAATACCAATAAATTGTTCTGTTTAGTATATAAATACAGAATTAATTTATGATTTAAGAGATAAGATAAGTTCAGCTAATTAAGGTATAACTATCACTGTTTTAAAAGACCTATTATATTATAAAGCCTTCTAACTGAAGAATAAGATCTCTTCATCAGTTAAAATTTTTTGGCTCAATACCATTACCGATTAATAAAGAGCCCTCATCTATTGGTCAGAAGTGTGAAGTTATACAACTCAATTATAACGATATTTTGACGCACCACCGATTACTTAAATTAAGGGGCATAGCAAAGCAGGGAACCAGCGGTCCCCTGACTTTACTTATGCTTTTTATTTATGGCAAATTATATAGTGTTAATACCCTGGATTCTGTTCGATCAACCCATTACTTAGGTCTATTTCGGATTGTGGGATGGGCAATACTTCATGTTTGCCATCCGTGAAATTCGCTCCCTTCTGGGTATTATATGACTGGGCATAGTTTCGCATAGTCTCACCCATACGTCCTGTTCGGAGTAGGTCGAACCTGCGTTCGTACTCCTGGCCGTATTCTACGCGCTGTTCATGCCAGATTGCCTGTCTTAGCTCAGCCTGATCGGTAGTGGTGACCTCAGGCAGCACGGCGGGATTACCCTGTCTAGCCCGTTCACGTACCATTTCTAATTTATCGAGAGCCTCTTGTGTGTTGCCGGTTTCGTTTGCGGCCTCGGCGTACCAGAGCAACACCTTACCAAGACGCATCATAATCTCGTCATTAGCACTGTTGAAGAATCCACCGGGAGCCTCAGCCTCAGTTACATATTGTTTGTAGTTAAGATAACCGGTTGGGCTGTTTCCTACATCAGCGACTTTCCCACCACGCAGGGTGTCACCGTTTTCATAGGCGGACTGTTTCATGCGCGGGTCGCCTGTTTCAAACTCATCCACAAAATCCTGGGTAGGTGCATTGAATCCCCAACCGTACATGGCGCGGCTTCCCTGCACAACCCCCATTGGATTGTTCAGAGTATTGGGTGGATTGTAGTTATGCTGAACGGCAAAGATGGTACCGGGGCCGTTCTCTCCTGCCTTTGTGAATATATTGAGGTAGTCAGGATCCAGCGAATACTCACCGGAGTCGATAACGCGACCAAACCAGTCCATGGCATTAGCATAGTCTCCCATCCACATATATACCTTACCTATGTATGCCTGGGCAGCACCTTTGGAAGCCCGGCCAACTTCTCCGTCATCTTCTAATTGGCTTTTGGTCCGCAGTACGGATTCCGCTTCCTGTAAGTCAGTCAACACCTGGTCGAGTACCTGGCTTGCGGGCGCTCGCTCCTTCTCGTAGGCTTCCACGTCGGTAGTGAGGATAAGCGGGACGTCACCAAATGTCTGGACAAGCAGAAAATAATAGTACGCTCGCAAGAATTTGGCTTCTGCTAAGTACTGTTCTTTAAGCGCTCCGTCCATCTCAATATCGGGCACGTTGTCCAGTACGAGGTTGGCATTACGTATCCCAATATAGTTGTTTTCCCAAGCTTCTTGCACCGTACGGTTACCGGGAGTTACCCTATAGTATGCAACATTCTGTGCATACACCTGGTCACCTCCACTTTCGCCACCCTTAACGGCATCGTCCGTGGCGACATTAGCTATAACCCAGTGCATGTAGCCTCCGCCGCCCGGAGGATCACAACACCAGTTATTACCCATTAATCGATGGTAAGCGGCGGCAACAGCCCGGCTGGCATCATCGGCTGTTTGGTAGGCATTGCTCGTCGCAATTTGGGATTGGGGCTGCTGGTCCAGTAGATCGTTGCACCCCCCCAGTCCTATGGCTATCAAAGCTACTGCTGTTATTAATGTTAATTTCTTCATAAATGGTACCTCTAAATTTTTTCTTATTTAGTGATTATATCACAGACCTATTCAGGTTGATTATAATCCAATGTTAATACCAATAGAATACGTCTTTGGCACGGCAAAATGGCCCCAATCGATACCCACATACATGAGATTACCATCAAAAGTACTTTCAGGTGTCCCTAACTCGGGATCCTGACCTTCGTAACCGGTAATGGTAAACACATTGGTAGCCGTGGCATAGATACGAAGCTCACGGAGCCCCAATCCTCCTAATACACTTTCAGGTAGGTTGTATCCCAGCTGCACATTGTTGAGCCGCAGGTAAGATCCGTCTTCAACATACCAACTGGATGGTCTCAGATTGGCATTGGGATCACTAATATGCAGGCGTGGAATATCGGTGTTGTCGCCTGGTTGCTGCCAGCGGTTAAGGGCATTCTCGTGGGAATTAAACCAGTTGCCACCGTACCAAGTCCACTTCCATGCGGCAAATATGTCGTTGCCGTATTGTCCGGAGAACCCAAGATTCAGATCAAAATTCTTGTAGGCGAAGCTGGCGTTCAGACCGAAAGTGTAATCCGGCCAGGGATTACCGATATTGGTCTTGTCGTCAGCGGTGATTTCACCGTCGTTATTCAGATCCTTAAACCTGAGATCGCCGGGAGCTGCGCCGGGCTGAGTGGCATGGTTGTCTATTTCAGACTGAGTCTGGAAGATACCGTCTTCCACATAACCGTAGAACATCGCAACCGGATTGCCCGGTGCGGCCTGAGTTAAAAATCCGGAACCTATAAAGGAGGCATCTTCACCAAATATTTGCTCGACGTTGTTTGCCAGTGAGGTGACCTCGTTTTTGTTGTAGGATACATTCGCGTTGATGCTATAGTAGAAGTCACCAGGAGTAGTCTGCTGATATCCTAACGCTAGCTCAAAGCCTTGGTTCTGGATTTCGCCAGCGTTGCGGAAGGGCGGTTCAGCAATACCGGAATATCCCACCACGGGTACCTCCATCAGCATATCCGTAGTTATCTTGTTATAATAGTCCATATCTACGGTGACTCGGTTGTCAAACCCGGTAAAAGAAAGGCCAATATTGGTTTCTTCGATAGCCTCCCACTTCAGGTTAGGGTTACCGGCACCTTCGGGAGCCTGTCCCGGGATCCAGGTGTCACCAAGGTAGTAGTTCATACCTCTTGATACCGAACTCGCATATGCGTAATTATCCAGAGGTTCTTGGTTACCGATCTGTCCCCATCCACCACGGATCAAGAGATTGTTGACAAAGTCAGCATCCTCCATGAACGATTCACTGGAGATTCTCCATCCCAGCGAGAAGGAGGGGAAGTAACCGTATCGGTTGTTTTCACCGAACCTGGAGGACCCATCAATACGGTAATTAATAGTAGCCAGATACCTGTCGTCGAAATCGTAGTTAATCCGTCCGAGATAGGAGAGCATGGCGAAACCGCCACCATTGCCGCTAACATCCTGACCGGAATCGCCCAGATCGAGGTACCGCAGTCCCTCAAACTGTGTGGAGTTGGCCGGCAGGTCATTAACCGATGCTTGCCAGAATTCACCAAAGTTTTCTTGGGCGGTTATACCCACCAGAGCTTCAACATTGTGGTCTCCGAACGTATCCTGGTAGTTAAGGGTGTTCTCCAGGTTCCAGTTATTCCAAAATGTTTCGTTACGAGTGATGCTGGATAACTCATTCCTGTCTGTCGTTGAAATATTATAAGTTGGTACGAAGTCTCGAAACCGCTCTTCGCCCCACACAAAGTTATACTGCGAGCGGAAAGTCAAATTATCCAGAGGTGAGATCTCAACGAAACCACTACCAGTCAGTACCCCTCGTGCGGTACCATCGTCTTCCTGATCCTCTTGACGCTGGAACATTGCTTCCAAATTACTTTGCTGTGGCAAATTCGCAAAGCTTCCATCCTCATTATAAATGGGAGCTGCAGGTGAGGCGGCAATCTGGCGGGCAAAGAAGCTTATTGAGGTATAGGTACCCTGATTGCTGGACCTGGTACGATTATATGAAATATTTTCCCCGATCCTAATGAAATCGTTTATCTGATGCTGAGAATTAAGGCGGAGATTCAATCGCCTGTAATTTGTGGCTCGTACTACACCTTCTTGATCCTCAAACTGACCAGATATATTGTAGGTACTGTTCTCATTACCGCCGCTGATCGACATATTGATGTTCTCGGTATATGCGGGGCGGTAGGCTACATCCTGCCAGTCCGTGCCTTCTCCCAACTGCTGGGCGTTCGGATATATGGGAGCTTGCCCAGCATTCGTTAACGCCTCATTAT
>JBEPXS010000128.1:0-8746 GCA_041641755.1 Balneolaceae bacterium | reverse complement strand
TAAGCGGTCAACCCGAGCTGGTTAAAGACACCATTCAGGAGCTTTTTGTAAAACTTTGGGAACGCCGGGAACGGCTGTCAAGTGTCAATTCTATAAAAGGGTATTTGCTGGTTGCACTACGGCGAATGTTAATGAGGGAACTAAAAAGTGATTCCCGTACTTCGTTTCTTGATGAAGACCAGGTAGGCAATCTGGAATCCCTTCAGTTTTCTGCGGAAGAGATTATAATCAAACGTGAGCTTGAACATGAACAGAAAAATGAATTGCTCCAGGCGATTGAGCATCTGCCCGATCGCCAAAAAGAGGTACTGTTCCTTCGGTACTATAACGGAATGAGTTATGAAGAGATGCAGGAAATATTAGCTATAAATTATCAGTCAGTCAGAAACCATATATACCGCGCAACTAATAAGTTGAAGGAAATTCTGGAAGAACGACTATATAAGATTGTAATTTAGTACCCTTCTCAACTTTTGTTGGATTAAGTTTTATACTTAGGCTGTAAAGTATTCTATTCTTTTAGATTCGGATAAAGTTTTTAAGCAGTATCGCCTTCCTAAGTTACTATCTGTAGAAGACCATCCTTTTATGAATTCCGGGTTTTTTTAAAAAATAAAATTTCTTTGAGTACAAACAGGAATAGTGTGTGTCTATAGTAGGTAGTTGAGAAAATATGTAACTGAACTGTAGGATTTGTGAAAAATAAGCGCAGAACAAAAAGTGAATTAGTAAAAAATCTCTCATTTCGGCGATGGGCTAATGGGACAGCAGATCGTGCAGAGACAAAAAAATGGGATCGCTGGATCAGTAAGTCTGAAGAAAATCGAGAAACAGCCCAGCAGGCACTGCAAGAAATCACGGGATTGGAAATAGCAACTCCGGATCTGCCGGATGTGCAACAGGAGTGGGAAAATGTGCGAAATCAACTGGATGCTCCTGGCACTGATGCTAACGATGAGAAAAATCGTAAAAAATACCAAAAACCCAGTTCTAGAAATTGGATGTACAGCATCGCCGCCATCATGTTGTTAGGTTTCTTGGTAGGGTGGCTCGCAATACCTAATTACTCTCCCGAAAAGAAGGAGCAGTCAGAACAGGTCGCAGTTGACACGATAACTTCTGATTATGGAGAGAAAAAAACACTTAATCTTTCCGATGGATCGTCGATAACACTAGCAGCAGGTTCTAAACTTACCTACCGGCAGAACTGGCTGTCAAAACCAGTTAAACGGCTTGAACTGGAAGGGGAAGCGTACTTCTCAATAGCTCCGTCTGAGGTTGAGGATCATCCGAAATTCGTTGTTGAAACCGAAGATGGTGATGCTGCCGTCTGGGGTACCAAGTTTACAGTATCAACGTACGGGGAAGGGACCCAGGTTGTGCTGGAGGAAGGAGAAGTCAGGGTGACAGTGGAAGGACTTTCGGAAGGTGATAAAGAAAATCAAATAACAATGGTGCCTGGTCAATTGTTGAGTTTCAGAAAGGCAGACCGGGATATTGCCATACGTGAAGTCAATGCTCTTGTTTATACAGCCTGGGCTTCAAATAAGCTTGTTTTTGATGATACACCTGTATCTCATCTGGTAGATAGAATTAAACGCACCTATGATGTAGATGTGGAAGTTGAAAGCAAGGAACTTATGCAAAAGAAACTTTCGGGATCTGTCAATTTTGAAGATTTGGATTCGCTTATTCAAGCCATATCTGAAGTTCTTGAAATTGAGATAACCAGGACTGACAGAACCGTATTTATTAATGGAACTAAACCAAACCGAGTCAACCAATAAACACGAAGGAAGATTAAAATGAGATATTTCAAACCGATACTATCTTTCGCGCTACTTATGTTAGCCGTAAGTTTGTCTCCGGCGGTTGGTCAAACTGTCGATGACAAATTGGTTAGTATTTCTAATCATTCAGTGAATACAGGACTACTAATCAAAGCAGAAACCCCTCTTAAGCAAGCACTTAACGTACTTGAAAATAAGTATGGGGTTTTATTTCTATACGAAAGCGACCTGCTACAAGGCAGGACAGTCCCCGAAAAGAAAGTTTTTGAAAATGCGGGATTACCAGAAATGCTGCAGAGTCTGCTTGCTGAGTCTAACCTTACATACAAGCAGTTAAGCAGTAAGACCATCGGAATTTTAAAAGACCAAAGTTCCCAAAAAACTACTATAGCGGCCCACACTGTTGAGGGTACTGTTACTGACGGTACAGATGGAACCACCTTGCCTGGTGTAAATATCATTGTCAAGGGAACTACAACGGGTACCTCTACCAATCTGGATGGTAACTATTCTCTAAATGCTCCGAGTGCCCAGGACACGTTGGTCTTCTCCTTTATTGGTTACCAAACACAGATGATACCGATCCAGGGACGGTCAACAATTGATGTTGCATTGCAACCTGCCTCTATTCAGGGCGAAGAGCTTGTAGTTGTAGGCTATGGAACCCAAAAAAGAGAAGATCTTACTGGATCCGTTTCGTCGGTTTCCGCTGAAGATATGGAGAATGCAGTTTCAAGTACTTTTGATCAGGCACTGCAGGGAAGAACCGCAGGTGTTATGGTAATGAAGAATTCGGGCAAGCCGGGAGCAGGAGTTTCAATTCAAATTCGCGGTGTAAACACACTGATGAGTAGTTCCGAACCACTTTATGTTATTGACGGTGTTCCTATTTCAGCGGAGTCTGATGATGGGACTACAAACCCACTTGCTACGCTGAATCCGAGCGATATACAGTCTATTGATATTCTTAAAGATGCTTCAGCGGCTGCTATTTATGGTTCAAGGGCAGCAAACGGAGTGGTTCTCATATCCACCAAACGCGGTGATGCCGGCGATGTAAGAGTTAATTATGATGCTTATGTAGGTTTGCAGCAGCTGCCAAATAAATTGGATGTAATGAACCTGCGACAGTATGCTGAATACCGGAATCAACTTGCAGAAATTGTTGGCTGGGGATCACAGCCGGAATTCGCCGATCCTTCTATTCTTGGTGAAGGAACCGACTGGCAGGAGGCGTTGTATCGTGATGCCCCCATGACAAAGCACAATCTTTCGGTTAGTGGCGGTAACGAGCAGACACAATATATGCTTTCTGCTGGATTTTTCGATCAGCAAGGAATCGCTATTGAGTCTGATTTCCAACGATATTCCATCCGTCTGAATTTGGACAATCAACCGACGACCTGGCTGCAGGTAGGTACCAGCTTAAACCTGAGCAGGACCAACGAAAATATAAATGTCTCGGAAGATGATATTGTAAATCTGGCTATTCGTCAGAGTCCTGATATTCCATTAAAGTATCCGGACGGCAGCTGGGGTGGTCCCTCTGAAAGCGAATTTACCCTAGAAAATCCAGTAGCTCTGGCAAAATTGAATACAAACGAGCAACGACGATCGCAGGTTATTGGGAACTTGTATGCTGCTATCGATATCATGGATAATCTGACATTGCGGAATGAACTTAACGGTACCTTCGGGTACAATAACAGTTATGTCTTTAATCCAACCTATGAATTTAATGCGCGGGTTAATGATTTGAACTCTGCCAGTAGAAATTCGACCAACAATAATTTCTGGCAGATAAAGAATTACCTGACGTACGTTGATTCCTATAAAGATTTAAGTATTAATGCGATGGCTGGTCATGAGGTACAAGTGAGCGAATGGGAAGGCCTTAGTGGTTCCAGAGAACGATTCCCAACCAATAACATTCAGGAACTGAGTGCCGGCGATGCGGCTACCGCCCAAAATGGTAGTTACGCCGGATCCAACTCTATGGAATCAGTTTTTGCTCGGCTTAATCTTACCTATGACGATCGTTACCTGGTTACGGGTAATATCCGGGCAGATGGTACCTCTAATTTCGGTAGCGAAAATCGCTGGGGATATTTCCCGTCGGTAGCAGTTGCCTGGAGAGTTTCCAATGAATCGTTCATGCAAAATGTGGACTTCATTAGTGAGCTTAAATTACGAGGTGGCTATGGATATGTTGGTAATCAAAATATACCGAGCAACAGATTTATCGATACTTTTACAATTGTAGAAACACAGTGGGGTAACGGTGTTCGTCCAAGTAACCTTGGTAACCCTGACTTGCAATGGGAGTCAACAGAATCTTATAACGCAGGGTTGGATCTTAGTATCCTGGATCAACGGGTTAGTCTTTCTGTCGATGCATACCTAAAACGGACACATGATCTGTTGACGGATGTCCCGCTTCCACTGCTTGCAGGAACCTCCGGTAATGGTTCGATTAACTCTCCAATCGACAATATTGGCCAGTTAGAGAATAAAGGCCTGGAATTTGCCCTGAATACCGTAAACATGCAGGGTGATTTTCGATGGGAGTCTGATATCATACTCTCTACGAACCGAAACGTGGTTACAAAGCTGAAAAGTGAAGGCAGTATTATTGACCGCCAGATTAACTTCTTTGATACCGCGACGAGAACTATCGTCGGTGAACCGGTGGGTCAGCTTTTTGGGTACGTTGCTGACGGTGTGTTTGCAAATGCCGAAGAGATCCGAAATCATGCAGTCCAGAATGACGCTATCGATCCGTCTGCTGGTGTATGGGTCGGTGATGTCAGATTCAAGGACCTCAACAATGATGGTGTTATCGACGAACAGGATCGTACGATCCTGGGGAACCCGATGCCCGATTTCCAATATGGCGTAACCAACCGTTTTTACTACGAAAACTTTGATCTCTCTGTTTTTGTAAATGGAAATTATGGCAACAAGATTTTCAACCAGGTGCGCCGTCAAAACGAAGATCCGGCCAGCGATTTTGGAATGCTGGAATCGGTATTCAACTATGCGCGCCTTGATCCCTACGATATGGATGCAGACGTGGATAATGTGGTAGTTACCAATCCGGGTACCTCTGTTCCACGAATCAGTAGTTCAGATCCCAATAACAACCAGCGTCCCTCTTCCCGTTTTGTTGAAGATGGAACCTATCTGAGAATCCAGAATGTAACACTCGGATATTCGCTACCTACAGATGTGGCCTCTCGCTTCAAACTGAGGAATCTGCGAGTGTATGCAAGTGTCGAAAACCTGTTCACCTTTACGGATTATTCAGGTTACGACCCGGAGATCGGTTCTCAGACTTCTGATCCGCTTCTCATGGGTATCGACAACGGACGTTATCCGTCGCAAAGGATTTTCACTTTTGGCATAAACGTAGGGCTATAAGAAATTTTAAACGCAAAACCGTATAAAACAATGAAGAAAACAACCTTTAATATCGTCTTTGTGATCGTCCTAATGGTCGGGACAATCGGGTGCAGCGACTCATTCTTTGTCCGACCACCGGAAGATCAGTTGACGGCTGATAACTTCTATCGTACCGAATCTGATCTCCGAATGGCAACAGCACCACTCTATAATGTGGTGTGGTTTGATTATAATGACAAAGCCTCATTCACCGTCGGGGATGCTCGAGCAGGTAATATGATTACCACCGATGATGGATATGAACAGTTTCTGCTGTTCAGTATTACCTCTGGTAATGACCGACTGAATGAAGCATGGCGCTCTCTGTATCTTGCTATTGCACAATCTAACCTGACTATACACAATATTCAGGATAAAGCAGCTTCTGATATTCCTGAAGAAGTTAAAGCGCAGGCTATAGCTGAAGCTCGCTTTATGCGAGGGTATGCCTACTCATATCTGGCTCAGTTGTGGGGAGCAGCTCCTATCCTTACGGATCCTGCTAAATTGATAGATCAGCCGAACGTGCATCGTAATCGTGCGGAGGATGTGTATCAGTTTGCGATCAATGACTTCAAATATGCCGAGGAGCATCTGCCGGAAACCGATGATCCCGGCCGTGTAACCACGTGGTCTGCTAAAGGCATGCTTGCCCGGTTGCATCTCGCGCGTGCAGCATTTAAAGCGCAGGGCGGCGGATCCCTGGATCAGGGAGATCTTGATACGGCCCAGGAGTATGCCCGCCAGGTCATCGAAGAGAGCGGTTTAACGCTGATGGATGATTACGCAGAACTCTTTAAACTGGAAAATGAAAACAATCCTGAATCTCTCTTTGCCCTTCAATGGACCTATGAAGGAAGCACCTGGGGTGTTCAAAATACCACCCAGGCTTACTTTGCGGCTGAAGCTGCTCTTACCGGAGTAGGTGATGGCTGGGGAGGCGGTACCGGCGTATCTGCCTGGTTGCTGCAACAGTATCATCCCGATGATGAGCGCCGTAAGCCTACATTCATGCTTAATGGTGATCACTATCCGGAACTGATGTCAGCCGATGGTGGCTATACCTACGAGGGTACGGGCGTTAGTGATCCGGGATCTGCCATTAAGAAATATATCATCGGTCGGCCAGAAGATAATGACGGACGGGTCGGGTTTATGCGTACAGGTATCAATACCTACATGCTTCGTCTGGCTGAAGTCTACTTGATCTATGCACAGGCAGAACTCGGGAATCAAACTTCCACCAGTGATGGTAAAGCCCTGCAATATTACAATGCAGTTCGGAATCGGGCAGGCCTTGACTCCAAAAACTCTATTACTTTCCAGGATGTATTAATGGAGAAATGGAAAGAGCTTGCCTACGAAGGACAGAACTGGTTTGAACTGGTACGCTGGCACTATTATGAGCCGGATGCCGTACTCCAGTTTATTGACAACCAGGAACGAAATACGACCTTTGAATACACCCAGGGTGGAGATACAACATATACTGCACCACCGACGAACATAACCGCAGAAAACAGTGATTTTACACTGCCGTATCCGGAGGCCGATATTGTCCAGAATCCGAATCTTATGGAAGAACCTGTACCATACGATTTCTCTCAGCAGCAGACCGGTCAGGGTAAAGAAAATTAACCATACATCGACGACTGGCACCCGTTAAATGATATCGGGTGTCAGTTCAGATGACGAAATTCAGTTAAAGTTTAAATGAGGTTACAACTATGAAAATGTTAAACAAACGAAAGATTTTCAGTCTTGTTACTGTCCTGGCCCTGGCTTCTATGGTATTTGTGCAGATATCATGCCAGGACAATAGCTTGAGCGCAGGGGACTTTGATGAACCGATCTCCCTGAGTGGGGTTCGGTTTGCCAGTCCCGACAGTTCAGATGAAGTCACTAAAATTGGACCAGGTGATGCAATATCTCTGCAGGGTACCAACCTGGATGCAGTTGCTCATGTCTACTTCAATGGGTATGAGGCGACCTTTAATCCTACTCTCGCTACAAGTGGGAACTTAGTAGTTACCGTTCCCAGTGATATGCCTTTCGGAGAAATGGATCCTGATGCATATTACATGAACACGATAAAGGTTACCAACAGTACCCACCAGGATTCGATGGAATTCCCGGTACAGCCACCGGTCCCACAGCTTGGCAGCATGAGTAATGAGTATGCAGTACCGGGTGAAACGATTACTATTTCCGGTCAGTATTTGTACTTGGTAACTGATGTAACCTTCCCGGGAGATGTGGCGGCGGATATGTCTACCGTCACTACAGCCGCGGATGGCACCTGGATGGAAGTAGAAGTTCCAAGTGGGGCTACCACCGAAGGAGATATCGTTGTTACATCTACTGCAGGACCTTCACCACCTTCTGTTAGCACAGAGTTCATGCAAACAGATGGTATGCTCTGTAATTTTGATGACGTACAGAATTGGGAGTGGTGGAGTGCTCAATTTACCTCAGATGCAACAAACTTCCCAGGGGCACATGGAAACTTTGCTCTTATGACACCCGCTGAAGGGGACGTCTCTGCCGGAGATACCCAGTGGTGGACAAATCATCGGTCCATCAATCTCTCTCAGGGTCAGCAGTGGATTGATCCATCAAATCTTGGTGAGCCAGCCAGTAATTTTGCCATTAAATTTGAATTGGCTCTTAACCAACCATGGGATAACGGAACTCTACTCCTTCGTACTGAGAATAGTACGTACCAATATCGTGCTCGTTATGAGCCCTGGAGAACAGAAGACGGAGTTGAACCAGTTGAATATGAAGGTTGGAGAACTGTTACAGTTCCATTAAATATGTTTAGCAGCTATGGTGGCGATCCAGGTGTTGACGGCGGAGGACAAAGTATTTCCAATATTTCGACAATACTGCCTAATGGTCAGGCACCATACCCAGGAATTATGCTCTACAATGATCTTGATAGAGCTCTTTCTGCGGACATGGAGTTTGCCATCGATAATATTCGTGTCGTGCGTATAGGAGAATAAACAATCCCTGATTCCCTGACTCAGGCCCTGCAATTGTGTTGTAAATGTGGGGCCTGTTTTATATAAGCAACTTACATTAAAAACAGTTTTTAATACTGTTAATGTTATCGCTATCACAAAAATGGAGGATGGTCTCTATGAAGCATTATTTTTCTCATTGCACCCTAATAGCCATTCTCCTATTCAGCTTTGCGCTGATACAGTGTAAAAGTACCCCTTCAGGCGGTAATGAAGAGGAATCAGAGAGGCCGGAAGAACCGGTAAGCTTTGAACCAATTGACGAAACGATACCCGAGGGAGACCAAAATCCTGGTTTCTTTCTGGATACCTGGCAAAGCAAAGAGATCAGCCCTCCTCAATATATTGAAAAGGCCAAGCCCCTGGGAAAATTGGATTCCCGAATTCAGGTAAACACTGAAAATGTGATTACAAAGGTGCCCGGATCCCTCTTTGGTAATAATACCAATCCTTATATTGGTCCAATGGTTACCGAACCCACGCTGCTGC
>JBEPXS010000127.1:0-8895 GCA_041641755.1 Balneolaceae bacterium | reverse complement strand
TGATCTGAAACAACGTGGGGTAGGAGGTGACAACAGCTGGGGCAATATGCCACTCGATAAATACCGGCTGCTGGACACCGAGTATGAGTATGGTTTCATCTTAAAACCATTGTATAACAAAGAGTTACAATAATAGCCTAAATAATTTCTAAACCAATAAGATCAACTTTAAGACCATGAAAAATATAGTCACCCGGCTAACAGGAATGATACTTATCGTATTGGCAGTACTGGCGGCAGATAGTGTGCGGGCTCAACAAACGTTTGAAATAACATCACCGGATGAGCAGACGGGGGTTAGCGTAATGGTGGGAGACCAAATACAGTATTCGGTAGAGTTTAATGGCAAACAAATACTGGCACCATCAGCACTTTTACTGACGCTCGAAGGCGTGGGAAAGCTGGGAGAAAATCCGGTGCTGGAAGGAGATGAACGCAATAGCGTTGATTCGGTTATAGAGCCGGTAATTCAACAGAAAAGTGAGGAGGTTACTGACCGGTACAATGAACTGATCCTTAACTTTGAAGGTAATTACAGCGTTGTGTTCCGGGTATATGATGATGGTGTAGCCTACCGCTTTACAACAGATCTGGGACAGGAAAAGGTCACGGTCAAAGCCGAGCAGCTCGAGTATAATTTTGCCGACGATTACAGCATCTATTTTCCGGAAGAAGAGAGCTTCATGACGCACCAGGAGCGAAGCTATCTCAACCTGTATTTGAGTGAAATAAGCTCCGAACGGTTCAGCAGTATCCCGGCACTGGTTGATGTGAATGAAGGGGGACCTAAAGTTTTGGTCAGTGAGGCTAACCTTCAAGACTATCCCGGGTACTATCTGCAGGGTACGGGTAGTAGTTCTCTGACGGGTATTTTCCCTCACGTAGCTACGGAAGAAAAGCTGGAGGGAGACCGGAACCTGCATGTTACCGAAAGGGCTGACTACCTGGCTGAGACTAGCGGTAGTCGCTCATATCCCTGGCGTGTGCTGGCTATCGCGGAAGATGATGGCGACCTGATTACCAATCAAATTATTTACAAGCTGGCCGAGCCCAACCGAATTGAAGATACCTCGTGGATCAATACAGGCAAAGTGGCGTGGGACTGGTGGAATGCCAATAATATCTATGGCGTCGATTTTGAAGCAGGAGTCAATACCGAGACCTACAAGTACTATATCGACTTTGCCTCGGAGCTCGGTCTTGATTATATCATTCTGGATGAGGGATGGTATAAGCTTGGGGATCTGACTACCATTAGCGAAAATATGGATGTTGATGAGCTGGTCAGGTATGGCAAGTCCAGGGATGTGGAAATCATCCTGTGGGTGGTTTGGAAGACGTTGGAAGACCAGTGGGATTATGCCTTCAATCAGTTTGAAAAATGGGACGTAGCCGGTATTAAAGTTGATTTCATGCAGCGCGATGACCAGTGGATGGTCAACTGGTATTGGGATGTTGCGAAGGAGGCGGCAAAAAGGGAGCTGCTGGTCGATTTCCACGGATCGTATAAGCCCACTGGCCTTGGAAGAACATATCCCAATGTCATTACCCGTGAAGATGTGAAAGGAATGGAGCATAACAAATGGAGTGAAGATATCACCCCGGAACATAATCTCACACTACCGTTTATCCGGATGGTGGCCGGACCGATGGACTATACACCAGGTGCGATGATTAACGCCACCGAACAAAATTTCCGGGCCGTATTTACCAAGCCGATGAGCCATGGTACCCGTGCCCACGAGCTGGCAAAATATGTAATTTACGAGAGCCCCCTGCAGATGCTCTGCGACAGTCCCAGCCACTACTACGAAGAGCAGAATCATACCCTGAATTATCTTTCTGAGGTGCCTGTTACCTGGGATGAAACCAGGGTAATTGATGCTAAAGTTAGTGACTATGTGTTGCTGACCCGCCGAAAGGGTGATACCTGGTATCTGGCTGCAATGACCGACGGGGAATCCCGTGATTTCTCAGTTGATCTTTCTTTCCTGAGTGATGGAAATTATACTGCTGAGATATTCAGGGATGGAGTTAATGCCGACCGGTATGCCAGTGACTATCAGTTTGTGATACAAGGAGTAAGCAATGATTCCTCAATCGATATTGAGATGGTCAGTGGCGGTGGATGGGTAGGAGTTATCCGACCGGCCGAATAATCAATACAAAGTATTATGATGCAGGGACAACACAGTAAAGTGTTCACGAATTTACCTATCGGTCTTCTCCTGGCAATCCTCACAGCACTGTTCTCTGTATCGTGTATCAGTACCCAGTCGAAGCCCGCAAACGATGCCTCTTCGACTTGTGATTCCACCTTCATCAATCCCATAATGGATGGGGCTGATCCATGGGTGATCAGAAAGGACGGTTATTACTATTTCTGCAAATCGGAGAAAGGGGGTATCCACATATCTAAATCCCGAAAGCTGACAGAGCCCAAAAACTGGATCAGAGTCTGGCAACAACCGTCCGAGGGATGGAACAGCTCGCACCTGTGGGCCCCGGAACTGCACTACCTGGATGGGAAATGGTATATTTACTATACAGCCGGTGAAACGGGTCCGCCGTTCATCAACCAGCGCTCGGGGGTATTGCAGGGGACCAGCCAGAACCCGCAGGATATTTTTAAGGACAAGGGGCAGCTTTATACCGGGGACAACATTTCAGACCGGACAAATAATATCTGGTCAATTGATCTGACGCCTTTGAGGCTGGGCGGGCAACTGTACGGTATCTGGTCGGGATGGAAACAGAACCGAAACGATGACGCCACAACCCAACACCTGTACATCGCAGAGATGGAAAACTCGTGGACGATCTCTTCCAACCGGGCGCTTATTTCTTCTCCGGAGGAGTCGTGGGAGAGGGGAGACGCGATAGATTTCGGGATTAACGAAGGTGCCCAGGTGCTCAAGAATGGGGATCGGATATTTGTGATCTACTCCACACGGGAATCATGGCTGCCGTACTACCGCCTGGGGCAGATCCGGCTCAGCGGTCCCGGCGCAGACCCGATGGACCCGACAAACTGGACTAAGTCGGGACCCGTATTCCGGGGTACTGATACCGTCCACGGTGTGGGGCACGCCAGTTTTACTACTTCTCCAGATAGTACGGAACACTGGATTGTCTACCATTCCAAAGGATCAACCGAACCGGGCTGGGACCGAAACATCCGTACCCAGCCGTATCGATGGAAGGAAAACGGTGAGCCCGATTTTGGTACGCCGGTTGAGATAGGAGAACCACTGTCCGTACCGTCCGGACAGTGTGAGGAGGTTGAATAGTCTGCATCATTTATACAATCTCATTCCTAAAATCTGAAGCTGTCGATTGGATAACTACTACTAACCCAAATCCGAAAATAATGAAACATAATATGCCAAAAACAATTCTGACTTTATTTTTAATATTGTCATTTTTGATCGTTACGGTTGAAAAGGGTAATGCCCAGCAGGTCGGTAAAGTCTGGTCAAAGGAGAAGGCCGAAAACTGGTATGCCCAGCATGACTGGATTTCCGGTGCCAATTTTAATCCAAGCAGCTCCATTAACCAGATTGAGATGTGGCAGGAATTCAGCTTCGATCCGGAAACAATTGACCGCGAGCTGGGTTGGGCCGAAGAGATCGGGTTTAACACGATGCGTGTCTACCTGCACTACCTGGTGTGGGCTCGCAGTCCCGAAGGCCTCAAAAAGCGAATGAATCAGTTCCTGGATATCGCTGACAGCCACGGTATTAAAATCATGTTTGTACTGTTTGATGATGTCTGGGGTGATGATCCGAACCTGGGAGAGCAACCGGATCCTATTCCCGGCGTGCACAACAGTGCGTGGGTTGAAAGTCCGGGTCATGACCAAAGGCTGGATAAGGCACTTTATCCGGTTCTAAAAGCATATACACAGGATTTGATTAGTCACTTTGACGGTGACGATCGTGTCCTGATGTGGGATTTGTACAATGAACCGGGTAACGGCAAAAATCCACCATCAAGCACGCTGCCCCTCCTCAAGAATGTTACCAGGTGGGCCCGGCAGGTTAACCCCTCGCAACCAATAACCATTGGCATGTGGAACTGGCATAAGAGCTATGATGAGTTGAATACATTTTCTGCAGCCAACTCGGATATTATTACTTTTCACGATTACAGTCCACTTGAGCACACCAGGAAAACCGTACAAAGGGTAAAACAGTACAACCGGCCGATGATCTGTACCGAATATATGGCACGAACCAATGGGAGTAAGTTTCAGACCCATTTCCCCTATTTTGCCGAGGAGAATATCGGGGCCATCAACTGGGGACTCGTCAGCGGGAAAACCCAGACAATCTACTCGTGGGAGTCGCCTCGTGGTTATGGTGAGGATTTTTATAATCGGTGGAGAGGTGAAGTCCGTGAAGTGTATGACTGGGAAGACCACCTGAAAGCCTCCGAGCCCGAGGTCTGGTTCCATGATATCTTTCGGCGTGATGGCTCGGCGTTTGATACCACGGAAATTGAGTTGATCAAGCGGATTAACGATAAATACTAGATCTATTTGGGGGATTGATTTGTGTTAACACGCACTAATTAACATGAACCCGGAATAAGAACCGAGAGTACGAGTTCCCATAAGGAATCCTTTTCCGGCCTTTGAAATTTTTGTTGGTAGAGTGACTGTAGCCAGAGCGTAAAGAAACCATTTTTTGTTTGAGATCCGCGTTTCCCAGCGGATCGAGTTTAAATGGTTTTAGTGGAGGCGTAGGAAACGCAGTAAAAATTTCACCAGCCGGCGACGTTTTTGGTTCGTTTTTTCGTCGTTGAAAAAATGAACACCTTAAATAGTGTTTAAGGTGTCTAAAAAAATAGGTTAGCAACCTCTTGATTCTTAGGATAATCGAGATAATTTTATGTATGCGATTACCCTAGACTCATAACCGTAGATAGGATCAACTCTGAATAAGATTGATCAGATCTGTTTATACTCCACTGTTTGGTAATATTTTGGCTTGGAATCAATCCGGGCGTGCAGCCAAAACACACCCAGTCCTGAAGTGCTTAACCAGCGGGGCTGTTCTCCGATGTGAGAGAGCATCTGTTCGGCTGTAATTCTCCAAAAGTCATCGATTTGTTGTTTATTTCCATTTCTCACGAATGTACCAATATGCGGATAGGTGGATTTATCCTGTTGAGGACAGGGCACGATCAACCGGGCATCGCGACCCAGGTTGAGAAAGGTGACTACATTTTTTGACTCCTCGAAATATTGGCGGAAGGTTTCGGTATCTGGTGCCTTGCCGGCCAGGTAGGGACTATCCAGTATATTGCATTCATACTGTTCTTCGAGATTGTGACTGGTCACCGGTTTGTTTTCCCATAAAAAAGCTTCATAGCCTGATTCCGCCAAGAATGCATTATAGAACGTTCGGAAATCTCCCGAACCATTCAACAGTTCCAGGAATCGATGATGACTAATCGGAGTATTATCTTCCTCAATTTTAAATTTTAGGTTGGTCTGGGTTGATTCACTTTCGGATATGTTCCACATACTCATGTTTCCTTATATAGTTTGAGTCCAACAAATTGTAATGGTCCATTATATTATAAGTGGAATAAGGGTATATCTGAAAGAGATGGTACAAGTTTAATTTTTACCGGACTTTGATACTTGTTAAACGGAAAAGATTTCTCAGCTGGCTGTCGGGTTTACGCCGGTGATTGGAAATTCAGAATACCTCCCGGCAACAGACCGGTCTCGTTATTAGTTGGAAATATTAAAACAATGGGCATATAAATTTTATCATAAAAAAATCCCCGACTACGGTCAGGCAGCCGGGGCGGAGATTATTACTTGTCTTTAACTTGTCAAGGTTTACTGCTCTCTAAGACCCCTGGCTCTAGTCGGGGAATTTACTGTTGGTTATATTCTTGATATCACATGTATAATATGTGAAGGGAAAACATAATCTGCTTGAATATGAGAGAGAACTAATTATGATAAACGAGTTCTAATGCAAAAAATAAACCCTGACCACACTCAAATGACCAGGGTTAGTTCAATATTGCATTAATCCAAACCATATAACGTACCGTACTTAATAGATCGGTCACAAGGTCAATCCTTACAATTTTTTTAAGAAAAATAAAAAACCCCGGTTTCTAAACCGGGGTTACCAATACCATGAAGACAGATGGTATTAGCTCTCTGTAGATGTCCGATAAAACTTCGATCTTATTCATCAAGCCGAAGCTGAAAGGAAATATTATATACTGTAAACTATATTAATCATTCTTTTAGTGAGACGAGCCTGACGAGAAAGGGTTACATATAAAAATTCTGGATCAGATTTACCAGGGAAAGGGGCTAGTAGCACTTGTCAGACTATTTCGGGGATGAATTTCAAAAAATTCAGATATGGAGATCGGCTGCCACCTGACTGAACCCATAATCCTGATACAAAAAAACCGGACAGAATTCAGTTTACGCTACCTACAATCCAGTGAGTCATGTGAGAGAATAGGAAGTTCCGGGTTACTCTTAAATGATTAAATATCAAGCGGTTTTCTTTTTGGCGTAATTTGATTGTATCAAGCCCTGAACAAGATCTTGGTATGATTTTATCAGGACCTCTTCCTTTGGAGTTTCCAGCATCAGTTTCCCGTTCAAAGCCAACCGGCAGGGCCTTCCTCTGTACTCAAAGTCAACAATGTCTAACTTATTCGGAGCATCATAGTATGGATTACTGACATCTGTAGCGTATACGATCTCGTATTCCAGTTGCTGCCTTAAGGACTCCAACAAACGTTTATTTTTCTTTTTCATAATATCCCTTTCTTATAGGTTCGGTTGTACCCCTGTTTTGTTAAGGTTTAAAACTCTCTTTCAGCTTGTCCGAAAACTTCGGTCTCGGTCAAGAGACCGAAGTCATGAGGAATGGGTTATCCATAAGGATTGTCTTCTTCCAATCTGACTCTAATAGTTTGACGATCGATCACGGGAAACTTTACATTAGAGTTTTTTAAGAAAGTGGATAGCTTCTGACGGAAGGATACCGAGTATGACCTCGCACACCGGGTAAAGCACTATCTTTATAAGAGAGCTTTGACAAACTAGGGATAGACAGATTTGTTATTACATATTAGAGGGCTTTGCAAAATAAACTGTCATTGCAAATGAAATGAAGCAATCTCCCGATCAGAGCCTCTAAAGGGAGATTGCTTCGCAAGTTCGCAATGACAGCTCGTGAAAGTGACGGTTTTGCAAAGTCCTCTATTATTCAATCAAGGAACTTGGAAGTATAGCTTACTACATAGATTTTGAGAAAGGAATCTACATATTCTTTCGATTGGCCATCTTTTGTTAGTTCCTCAACGAGTTCCTCATATTTATCCGTTTTTCTAAAAGCTTCAAATTGTTTCTGCCTGAACTCTTCATACTCCTTACAATTTAATCTTCTCTCATCTTTGAGGACTCCTGCTTCAATTTCCAGCAAAATATAATTACTATATGTAGAGGCATATCCCATATGAACATACTTCTTAAGTTCACCATATGGCAATACCAAAATTCCGGTAAACCAGTTAATATGAACAGTTTCTTTCTCAGGAAAAACCCGATCGATTACTGATTTCCATACATAATCAGGTTCCCCTTTTCCTCCTTTAATTTCAATTTCAATATCATTCAAAACTAACAAACTGTCTTTTACTGCAAACGTTGCTACATAGCCTCTCCATAAAGCAGAAGAAGTGATTCCTCCTTCAGGGCGTTTACCTGGATATTCCTTAAAGTATGACTCCAACGGATTGGAATGAAGCATATATTCTTTTCCCTTGTAAATTATATTGTCAGGTATTTGAGAAGTAAATGAAATATTTGAAATTCCGATCAGTGTCGCGATTGTAATCGTTATTAAAGTTTTCATCACATTTCTCCATTATGTGGATACATTTTTTATTTTTCCTTCAAGGCAAATTCGATAGTAAATTCAATACTTTTAGTGTAGTACTCCTTGTTAAAAAGAGGCTCTACAGGGCTTATACTTGGCATCCCGGACAATTTGAGAGGAGGAGGTTCGACCATTTGATTAGTCGACGCCATCTCAATAACCTCTTCAACATTTTCATGGAGATTTAGAATTTTACCAATCTTTACGGACTGGTTTGATATTAAGCGGTCAGCTTTGATTTTGGCTTTTTGGATCGCATTTTGATACGCCATATCATATATGGAATCCTCTTTGGAATGTTTGTAGGAGGAGATACTGAATGTTGTTGCCCCGGCTTTTGTCAGCTCTCTTCGGAAGGTGTCCAGTTTATCCAGCTCTTTGAGATCAAACTTAACCGAACCGTTATATTCGTAAATCTCTTCGTCATAAAACCGTTTAGACATTTCTCCTGAATTTACTTCAAGTTGCTTATCATCATATCCCAGTTTTTCCAGTAAGGCTACGACATTAGCCAAACGATCATATCCACTCTTTTCAATAGCATTAGCATCGGTTCCTTTTTTATATACTCCTGTATAAATTGTTACGTATTCAACGGGGATATGAATTGTATGCCGGACTTTCAGTCGAATTGATTGGTCGGGCTTTGTTGAACATGAAGTAATGGCAAGTGATGTCAGGAGAACCAGTATTGTGCATTTCATAATACTCCTCTTTTTAAGTGAAATAACCTGTTGACTGGATGTCGTACAGCAATAGGAGTAAAGGAGTTTGAAGGCTGGTGTGAAAGGTCTTTCATAAATTCCTTTCCCCTAAATTGGATTTCTACTATATCTTACTAGCAGGGGAAAGCATTGCAAATAGCATATTCATGTTAATACTGAAATCAAAAAATTTAAAAATAGAGAGGAAGGGTAGTAGCAAATAGTGTTCTGTAGATGAAATTTTTTTAAAAGCAAAGTTG
>JBEPXS010000126.1:0-8898 GCA_041641755.1 Balneolaceae bacterium | reverse complement strand
TGTTTTCTCTTTCCAGAGTTCAATAGCTTCCTCATCCACCGGAAGACCATCCTCTTTATCCCCTTCGAAAACGGTGGCGTACAACCGGTCAGGCTCCAGTCCCCAATGGTCAACCAATAGTTCCCACGCCCATTCAATAGCTTCCTCTTTGAAATAATCGCCAAACGACCAGTTGCCGAGCATCTCAAAAAGCGTATGATGATAGGTATCGTGCCCCACTTCTTCCAAATCATTGTGCTTGCCACTTACCCGGATACAACGCTGGGTATCAGCAGCTCGCTTCCATATCTCACCGTCAGTTTTATAGCCCGGTTCTTCACCCATAAAAATCGGCTTAAACTGGTTCATCCCTGCATTGGTAAACAACAAGGTGGGATCGTCCTGAGGCACAACCGGAGCACTATCAACAATGATATGCTCTTTCTCCTCAAAAAAATCGAAAAATTCGTTTCTTATTTGTGATGCACTTTTAACAGGCATGAATGCTAATCCAAATTATTTGATTTACGAAGCGACAGAAAATAGCAAAAAATGTTGTTTTACTCATCCGTTAATTCAATTGTTATCTGGTCTTGATTGTAAATAGTTATTAAATACATCATCTTGGTATTCAAGAAGTATTAATGAGATTCTTTTGTCCTGCTTAACGTATCCTATAACAAGCCTCTGTTTAATTAAATTCTGTAGAAATCATGAAAGCCCTGTTCAACAACTTTTTCCGTGGATTACTGCTCGTTTTTCCGCTCAGTGCCACTATCTATATTGTTTATGCTCTGGTCGATTGGGCCAATGAATCGCTAAATACTCTCATATTCGAACCATTTAGCATTGATATTCCCGGCTTGGGCATTCTTACCGTTTTTTTGGGTGTAACTTTGCTGGGATATATCTGCACCAGGGCCTTTATCCGTCCACTCGTCACATATTTTGAACGGCTTATTTCCAAATTACCGTTGGTCAAGATTATCTATACTTCGATTAAAGAACTAACTGAGGCTTTTGTCGGTGAGAAGCGTAAGTTTAATCAACCGGTGATCATCCAAATGAACAACGACGGGTTAAGCCGGCTCGGATTTATTACGAACCAAGACCTGTCAGACTTGGAGCTTGAAGGAATGGTGGCTGTCTATTGCCCGCATTCATACAACTTTTCCGGTAATTTATTTTTGGTGGAGCGGAGTAGCGTAACACCGGTTGACCTGAATCCCACAGAGGTCATGAAGTATATTATTTCGGCCGGAGTCACCGATATAAAACAGAGATAACGGTCTGCTTAGATTTTCCATTTGTAAATTTTTCAATGAATAAGGCAGTAAAATGGAATAACTAGTAAACTTCCACAAAGGTACGTGCTGCTGGTTTGATGCGTCGTTTCAGATCCTCTTCGTCCCAGTCTTCAGGCGACTTGTCAATCACATTTTCCCTGAGTTCAAGGTATTCCTGCAATCCTTTTTTAGCCAGAGCTTTATAAATACCTCCCTCCATTCCCTTTAGTCCACAGATATAGAGCAAGGTATTTTCCTGTTCCAGGATGGGATCCAGCAATTCCGCATCATCCCACAGGCAGGTTTGTACATATCTTTTGGATCCGTCAGTCCTGCGGTCTTCGCGGGAAACATAGGGCAGATAGTGAAAGTTCTTATTTTCTTTTGCCAGAGGTTCAAAAAAGTCTGCATACAGCAGATCGGTACGATAGGGACATCCAAAAACAAGTACAATATCGTTTTCCATATCTAATGAGAGTAGTTCCTTGACCATACCTCTGAACGGAGCAATACCGGTTCCTGTGGCAAAAAGCACATAATTGAAATTTTTGGCATTTTCAGGTAACAGAAATCGGCGGCCGCTCGGGCCTGTCATTCTAACCGTATCCCCTGGTGAGAGATCAGCCAGATAATTTGAGCAAATCCCCACATATAAACTGTTATCATCCCACTCCTCAATGGTGCGCTTTACGGTTGTAGATACAAAACGAGAATCGCCCCGTTCCCCTTCTGATGGCGAACAGACAGAATAAAGCCGAAGCTTGTGAGGACGGCCATTTTCATCTTCGCCCGGCGGTAAAATTCCGATCGATTGCCCCACTCTAATCTTACCTTCCAGCTCGGTCCCCGATACGTCGAATGTTAGGTGACGAACAAAGTTGGGGCTGGCCTCTTTTGTACAGATCCAGTTTTCAACCACTGGCACTTCTACCGGATCTCTTGGACTATAAATATTGAGTTCTACTTCAGGAAGTTTGATCTCGGGCATCTGTTCTCCGTTTATATATGCTATCCCTCAATTAAAATGAGAATTATCCTCATATGTTGATGCTGCATAAATAAACAAAATTATCAGTAAACAAAAAGCCCCGGCAAGCGGGGCTTTTTAGAGGGGAGAAAAATGCTCTTTTACAAGTAAAACATCAATCCTGCAGTAAATACATTACCGTTGAAGTCGGCATCTTCAAAGGATTGTTCATTGTCATCCGGATTTAAGAACAAATAACGATAATCAAAATTCAGGGCAGCATTGGAGTTTATTGGTAACTCAATTCCAAAACCTAAATGATACCCAAAATTAAAATTGTTCTCATTCTGATCTGTAAAGGTACCTTCATAGTCATAGATGGTATAATAAGCACCAATGCCTGCCAAACCATAGGGTGCAAAATTTTGTGATATAGGTGCAAAAAACATCAATGACCCGGTTATCGGAACAAATTTTGTTTGGACTTCCTGCCCGAGGAATTCGTAGGTCTGACCAGCCCGATAATCAACCGATCCCTCGATACCCAATACCGGACCCAAACGAATACGAGCCTGAATTCCTCCATAAAAATTTCCATCTTCGGCGTCGGCAGCTTTATAATAACCCAGGCGCGGACCAAAGCCCAGGGTATTCTTAATTGCGGCATTATCCGACGCGGATGATTGGGCATAAATTACTGTTGGTGCTATAAATAGAGTAAGTATAAATGATAGTAATATTGACTTTTTCATATGAGGATCTCTTTTTGAGTTACTATTCACCCTGTTTTATCAAATAGAATGGCTAATGTTCCAACAGTTCTACTGATTGCTGATGTGATGACGAATCAAATCTTCTATCCCGGGCCGCTGCTCATTTTCTTCTATTAATCTTTCAACCTCTGAGAGCTCTACACCTGTATCCTTAAGGCGAACGAGTTCTTCCTGTGTAATATCCGTGTAACCCAAATCATGCATATTACTGGTAAAATGGGCCGTAACATTATGTTGCCTCAGTTGAATCAGCTCTTCAATGGTTAATTCGTAGCCGAGCTCTTTCATCATTGCTGAAAAAGTGGCGGAGACATCATTTTGACGCAAACGAACTAAATCATCCAATGTAAGGTCGGTATAGCCCAGATCTCTCATCCTGGAAGTAAATGTAGCGGTAACTCCCTCCTCTCGCAGATCAACCAGTTCTTCCCTGGTCAACCCGGTATATCCCATCTCCTCCATCCAGGTTCCCATGTCATTCAACAAAGTTTCGCTTGGCTCATCAACCCAACTAAAAAAATCGGATACAGGATTGGATACCTGTTGTTCAGGTCCAGTGTATTGGATTGCCGCGTACGAAAGAAACGCTACGAGGAATGCCCCAAATAAAAAGTACCTGGAAAATTTGGAAAAAGATATGGTACTAAGCGAGCCTGATTTCTTTCTGTGTAAATTGTGATCGGCAGATTCGCTTTCTTCTAAAAACCGGAGTTGCTTCCTGAGTGATTTGAATTTAGACCCCATCATTCTCTTATTTTTTTCAGAATCATTACATCCTACGACAGTTGTATCCTAAAGATTCACTGTGTTGGTAATAGCTGTAAGAGTATTCACCGATCACGTCCAAATTTCCTATCCTGAATCGATACTGCGAATAGACAAAATAATATAAAAACAAGGCCTATGATTTTACACCTGTAAAGTTAATTCAGTTATTGTCCTCGCATATTTGATAATCGGTCCATTCTTAAATGATATAGAGCCAAAATCAATGAAAAGCCTCCTGTGATGAATATAAGATGAATAAGATTTCTCAGGAAGCCATATCAACAGACCGGCTGAGCTCGTGGTAAGAAACCGGTTTAGTTAGGAAATCAAGATGTTCGACCTGTTCTGCCCGGGTTTTATTGGCTTCATCTGAATTACCGGTTACAAATATTACCGGCGTAGGAATTTCATTATTAATCGCTTTCATAGCTTCTATTCCGTCCAACTGTCCATCCAGGCGAATATCCATTAAAATCAAGTCGGGCTTGTACTTTTTGGTTGCTTCTACCGCCTCTTCGCCTGATGCTACTTTAGCTATCACGTTATGTCCCTGCCGGACTACCATCCGTTCAAGTACGAGAGAGATAACCATCTCATCCTCTACAATGAGTATATTTCTTCTTTTCATTTTTAAACCTGTTAATGCTTTGGGTAATAAGTTACGTCCTGATATTTACCTTCAAGAGTATAGATAAACGGGAATGTTACACTAAGTTCCATTAATATTTTTTAATGAATAATGATTTTCTTATTGGTTTAGAATTTATCTATTTAAAAAGGTGATATTAAAGTCACAGTCCGTAAATCTAACTATTTGACTAAATCCAGCAAATAAATATTTCAATAGAGACGGGATATGGATAGCGAATTACTTACTTGGATCTTTCTGGCCGGGGGAATTTTATTAATGCTTATTGAGACGGTTCTGCCCGGAGGAGTTTCTTTCTTTTTGGGAGTTAGCGGTGTTTTGGTAGGGACCCTGCGGTATTTTGGTCTCTTAATGGAACCAACCGTCGCAACACTTGCGTGGCTATTTACTTCCATCGGTTTAATTGTTCTGATGAGACCCTTGATGATGAAATATTGGGGCGGTGAAAGCTCATTCAAACTGGCTGATGAAGATTTTGAAGCTATCGATGAAATAGTAGAAGTGGTTGAACCTGTTAACTCAATCGATAATGAAGGACGTATTCGATACCAGGGTATTTCCTGGCAGGCACGTACTCTTGAGGGAAAATTGGAAGAAGGACAAAAAGCCAGGATAAAATTCCGGGACAACGTAACATGGATTGTCGAACCACTAGATGAGCTGGAAGAAGACAATACTTAATTTCTGTAACCCAAAATAGAAACATCATGTGGACCTTTTTACTTGTTTTAATTCTGATCGGAATATTTATTGTCACCAAGGTATTTATGGTGGTAGAGATGCGGGAGGAAGTCATCAAAGAACGTTTGGGTAAATACAAGGAGACGCTTAAACCGGGCTTTCACTTTCTGATCCCCTTCGTTGACCGTCCTTCCTACCAACAGGAGATGCGGGAGCAAGTGATCGACGTACCAAGCCAAACTTGTATAACCAAGGATAATATCGAAGTAGAAGTTGATGGGCTTGTTTATATAAAAGTGATGGATTCCTACAAGGCCAGTTACGGGATCGGTGACTACCGTCCGGCAGCCGTCAACCTGGCGCAAACCAACATGCGGAGCGAAATCGGTAAAATTACACTTGATGAAACATTCTCCGAACGAGAGAAGATGAACGAAAATATCGTTCGTGAAATCGATAAAGCGTCCGATCCCTGGGGTATCAAGGTTATGCGGTATGAGATTAAGAACATCCGCCCCTCCAGTGACGTCATTAATACACTTGAAAAACAGATGGAGGCCGAACGCGACAAACGCGCCGAAATCACCGAATCCACAGGTACCCGCGACGCGCGGATTAATGAGTCGCAAGGTGAGCGGCAATCGGCAATTCTGCTGTCAGAGGCCAACCGGCAAAAACGGATTAACGAAGCCAAAGGAAAGGCCCAGGAGATGGAATTGATTGCCAACGCAACAGCCAAGGGTCTTGGCCGGATAGCCAAAGCAATAGAGCAGCCTGGTGGTCAGCTGGCTGTCAAAACCCGGCTGACAGAACAATTCATCGATGAGCTGGGTAAAGTCATTGAAGGAGCCAATATTTCGGTACTTCCGACAGAAACAGCCAATCTTAAAACATTTTTTGAAGGCGTTGGAAAGGTAAGCGACCACACCCAACCCCATGCCAAAGCTACTACAACAAGAACAGGAGACCCACAATGATTATTGAAACCATCAGCAAGGTATTACTGGGAATATTAGCTATTTATGTATTGTATAAATTCATTCAATCGATTCAACTGGTACCAACACAAAAAGCCTATATAGTAGAACGACTCGGGCGTTACCAAAAGACCCTCGGTCCAGGCTTCCATGCGCTTATCCCCTTCCTTGACCAGGTCAAATACCGACAGGATCTGCGTGAAGAAACGATTGAGGTTGAACCACAGGAATGTTTTACAAAAGACAATGTAAAGGTAGAAGTAGATGGTGTTATTTACCTCAGTGTAATCGATCCGGTGAATGCCAGTTACGGGGTAACGGATTATCGCTTTGCTTCTGTTCAGCTTGCACAAACCACAACCCGATCTGTTATCGGAACTATGGATTTGGATGATACCTTTGAGGATCGCGCTGTTATAAATAAAGAAGTAGTAAACGTGCTCAGTGAAATGGAGAAGTCGTGGGGTATCCGTGTGCACCGGTATGAGATCAAAAATATTTTAACGCCCCGCACTATCCAACGTGCGATGGAGCGACAGATGACGGCCGAGCGAGAACGCCGGGCTACCATAGCCCACTCAGAGGGTGTTATGGAATCATCCATTAATGATGCTGAAGGAGTTAAACGTGAAGTTATCAATGTGTCGGAGGGCGAAATGCAACGACGTATAAATGAAGCTGAGGGTGTTGCCAAGGAAATCGAGGAACTTGCCGAAGCCACCGCCATTTCTATTGAAGCTATAGCCGAGGCCCTGAATACCCAGAAAGGGAAAGAGGCGATGCAAATGCGTTTAGCTGAAAAATATATAAAACAACTTGCTAAACTTTCTGACGAGGAAAATGATATCATCATACCAACGGACATCACTAATTATGATGAAGTGATGAAAGGACTGTCTCTGGATAAAATTTCGATAGTACCAAAACAGACATAACTGCCAGATCTAGCTATCGGAGTCTTTCTTTGTTCTCCTATTCCATCCAGCGTTTGGTCTGCCGGTTGATGGACACCTCAAAGAAGTCTTTGAGTTCCTCACAATGAATACCAAAAATGGATCATCAACATATAAGATAATCCTGCCAACAAAAATTTTTCATCAACATATGCCCCTCCCCTTTGCCTTACTTTTTTTTGATATAAACAATGATCATCCATATCCTGAACAAAAGTTTTTAAAATTTTGATCTCACGAATAAACACATTATGGACCTACAGATTGAAGGCAAGGTAGTTCAAATTCTTGAAGAACAGTCGGGCTCGGGCAAAAATGGCCCGTGGCGTAAACAGGAGTTTATCCTCGAAACACAGGATCAATATCCCAAGAAAATTTGTATCACCCAGTGGGGGGATAAAATAGATGAGTTTAATGTTCAGAAGGGTGAAGAACTAACCGCCCACGTGGACATCCAGAGCCGCGAGTATAACGGCCGCTGGTATACCGATGTAAAAGCCTGGAAAATTGAACGAACCCAGGGATCTCAGGGCGGTCCACCCGAAGAGGACGTCCCATTCAATGATGAGGAACCAACCATCGATATGTCTGACATCGATGAAGAGGCACCGTTTTAAGAATAATTATTCGACAATAGCAGCGAAAGACTTCAGGCTTTAAAAATTAATTTTTGCTTTTACAATACCTCTCCCGGAAGGAGAGAATTGTAGTCCGACTTTTGCTATAGTTTGCTTATTCTCGGTCTCCTGTTCATACCTTTCGTAAATTTTCTCTTCTTTACTTTTCGTAATTAGTCCAAAAACAGAACCCCCGGCAAAAAGAGTCGCACTTAATATATCATTCTGATTTTGTTGCGTAAGATGGAAAATTGCAATTCCTCCACTAATAAGACTACTGATCATTCTTCGAGTTTCACCGGCTTTTGCAAATCCCGACAATGCTTGTCGGGCAGCGTTATCTCTTTGCACTCTTCCCGAAATAGTCCATAAATTTCGGTATTTTTTCTCTGCCTTGCTTAGTGTTGAAAGTTGTACAACTCCTAGTATGCCACTGAATACTCCTGAAGCAATGTATAACTTGCCAAGGCTCTCATTAATTGACAAAAAGTCGTTATCCCCACTATTTGAAACTAAAACAATACCTCCAACCAAAAAAGCACCTCCGATTCCTAAAGCAGTTGCCCCACCAGCTTTCCTTTGTTTTGCTTTTATTTCTGAAAGTTTGCCCAAATAGCTTTCAGCAAGTGACAATGAGTCTTCCGTAGTTTCTTTGAAATTCTGTCCATAACACAACTGGACAGAAAAAAGTAATGTTAACAAGTACCAGATTATATATTTCTTTGGCCTTTTCATCAGAATAAATTGCCTAGTCGAAATTTTCACAGGTTGTGCACTCCATGTTTTCTATCCAGTCTCTGATTAGTTTCACTGCTTCCTCGTGGACGAGAGTACGACCAATTTCGGGCATCCGTTTCTCTGGTTCGGTTGCTTCCATCCTGTAAACCAATATTGACTTATCCGGCTCGCAGGGCCAAATGTCATGTCGCAGTCCACCTGAACCGCTCCCCGGAGCCACGGGTGGTTTACAAATACCCAGCTGATAGGATTCCTCCTGCTCATAATTCAGAAACAGGGCCGAATTACTGGCTGAGCCGGCGGGATTATGGCAATGTCCACAATTTACATCCAAGTACATTCGTGCCCGCTCGTTGAGCGTCCCTGTTGATGAATCGTTCCATATTGGGGCTTTGGGTATCATCTCTGTGTCGGGTTTACCTTTTAGCAGACCAAGCCGCTCCCATCTTTTGAGTTGATTCTTGGGCCCATCATAATATTGATACGTTTGATTAAGATTATTCACCCTGG
>JBEPXS010000125.1:0-8989 GCA_041641755.1 Balneolaceae bacterium | reverse complement strand
TGCCGGACTAATTATTCTTGTGACCGGAGCCGGGGGTGTTTTTAAGCAAATCCTGATTGACAGCGGTGTAGGAGAAGCACTGGCCCAAACACTTTTAGCTTATGACATCACTCCTATCATTTTAGCTTACATTGTAGCCGTTGTAGTGCGCGTTACGCAGGGTTCTGCAACAGTTGCCATGGTTACCTCGGCTGGTATGGTTGCGCCGATTATGAGCGAATTTGATCTTTCATCTCCTGAAAAAGCTTTGGTTGTAATTGCAATTGCTGCCGGATCCAGTATCCTTTCTCATGTAAATGACAGCGGATTCTGGCTGGTCAACAAATATCTGGGCCTTACCGAAAAGCAAACACTTCAATCATGGACCGTCATGGAAACAATCGTATCAGTAACGGGCTTTGCAATGGCTCTTATTTTGTCGTACCTGTTCTTCTGATTTTAAGACTACGATGATTCAGTTCATCCAACACGTTTCACAGCAAGTACAAAGCTTATGAAAATTATTCAATTTCTGAATAAAGACTCAGAACGCAGGGTCGGCGTCTTAGGACAAGATCAGGTGACGGAGCTGCACTCTGTTACTACTACCTATGAGCTGTTCAATCACACAGCGGAGCAGCGGTCGGGACTGAGTAAAACTGCCCGTCAACTTATGGGTGATATACAACACAGTTACTCTGAGTTAGCCAAAGAACAGCGTATTCTCGTACCGCTTGATCATCCGGATCCCTATCATACCTGGATAACCGGAACCGGCCTGACCCATATGGGTAGTGCTGAATCCAGGGACGCAATGCATAACAAATTAAAAAATAAAGAGGAAGAGCTAACTGACTCCATGCGTATGTTTAAGATGGGGCTGGAAGACGGTATCATGGAGGACGGGGAACCGGCTTCTCAACCAGAATGGTTTTACAAGGGCAACGGACTGAATGCAAGAGCACCGGAACAACCCCTTCAACTTCCCTCCTTTTCAATGGATGGTGGTGAAGAGCCAGAGCTGGCCGGACTTTATATTATCGACAAAAACGGGGAACCCAGACGACTTGGTTTTTCCCTGGCAAACGATTTTTCCGACCACAAAATGGAACAGATTAATTATCTGTACCTGGCGCATTCAAAGCTACGGCCCTGTTCCTATGGACCTGAGCTGTTTACAGGAGAGCTTCCCAGCCATATCGTTGGTACCAGCCGAATTATCCGCAATGAGAAGGTATTGTGGGAAAAAGAGTTTCTAACGGGCGAAGACAATATGACCCACAATATTGCTAACCTGGAGCACCACCACTTTAAGTACGAAATGTTCCGGCAGCCTGGAGACATCCATATTCACATGTTCGGCACCTCAGTACTCAGTTTTGGAGAGGGTATTGATACAAAGGATGGTGATCTCTTTGAAATTGAAGCCGACTGTTTTGATCACCCACTTCGTAACAGGCTGAAAATTAACTGAATTGAGTCCGGTTTTTGGACACCAAGATCTGAATTAGCTGTCTCCTAGAGCCACTTCCAGTGAATCCCGAACGGTCTCTCCAATTCTCTCAAAGTCCTCACCAGATATCTCCTCCTTCGATGCCAGCCATGATCCTCCAGCCGCTATTACACTGTCACAATTCAAATATTCACTCAAATTATGCAAGTTGACTCCTCCCATCGGTATAAATGAAACACCGGTCTGTAGATAGGGCCCTTCCAGGCTTTTGATGTATTTAACCCCTCCCGCTATATCAGCTGGATAAAGTTTCAGAATCTTACAGCCCGCGGCCAGGCCTTTTTCTATTTCCGAAGGTGTCATTACTCCGGGGACAAATGGAAAGGAATTGTCTCTGGCAGCCCGGACAACCCGCTCGTTAAAACCTGGAGAAAGACCGAACTTTGCTCCCGCATTTTGGGCTAATTTAATTTGCCGAGGTCTCAAGATCGTTCCCGCCCCCACTTTTAGTTCCGGAAAAGTTTTGGCTATAGCTTCAATAGCAGCCAGCGTGGCATCAGTTCGGAAGGTGATCTCTAAAATATCCAGTCCGGCCTGCAGATAGGTTTCAGCCAGACGTTTTGCGATGTCGACATCATCGAGGGTAACGGCGGGCAGTAGTCCTTTTCCAAACAAGTTCTTCATTACATTCAGACCTAATTTAAAAACAACCATCGCTCCTTAGCCTGTGGTAAGTTGAATACTAATCCTCGAGGTGGGCCAGACCTTTTACGCCTATATCACTGCGGTAATATGCATTTTCAAAAGTGATTTTTTTAATCTGTCCGTAGGTAGATTTAATTGCATCCTGAAGGGAATCTCCAGATCCTACTACGTTCAAAACCCGTCCTCCGTCAGTAATCACCTTCCCATCTCTGCTTGCCGTACCTGCATGAAATACGAGCACATCATCGGAAACGTCCTCGATACCTGAAATAGTTTTACCCTTTTCATATTCTTTCGGATATCCCCCGGAAGCCATAACTACACAGCAACGGTATTGATCATCCAGCTCTATATTTCTACCGGCCAGTTCCCCAGAAGCTGCGGCATCCAGCAATTCCAACAAATCATTTTTAAGTGATGGCAGTATCGCCTGGCATTCGGGGTCACCAAACCGACAGTTATATTCAACAACTTTGGGGCCCTGTTCAGTAATCATCAGTCCACAATAGAGTATACCCTGATAGGGTGTATCATCCAATAGCATGGCGGAAATAGTTGGCAACACAATCTCTTTTTCCACCCTCATAAGCAGCTCATCAGTCATAACCGGTGCTGGTGAATAGGCTCCCATACCACCAGTGTTAAGTCCCGTATCGCCCTCTCCTATCCGTTTGTGATCCTGGGCATTGTGTATGATTTTGGCGGTTTCCCCATCTGAAATAACAAATACTGAAGCCTCTTCACCCTCTAAAAATTCTTCAATAACCAATGTTTCTGCTGCGTCGCTCAGCTTGGCATCCTCCTGCAACTGATTGAGACGTTTCTCAACCTCTTCTTCGGTTTCACAGATAAAAACGCCCTTGCCACCTGCCAGACCGTCAGCCTTAAGCACCACGGGATACTCATCGCGACGTTGAACATAGCTGAGAGCTTCATCAAACTCGTCCTGCCCGAAACTTACATAATCCGCCGTAGGAATGTGATTCTTTTCCATAAAATTGTTTGCGAACTTTTTGCTTCCCTCTAGCTGAGCAGCGGCCTTAGAGGGACCGAATACTTTGTGACCTTTATCCTGAAGAAAATCTGCAATTCCTGCCACCAAAGGTTTTTCAGGGCCTACAACGGTTAGTTCGATCTCTTTCTCTTTAATAAATTCGAGGATTCCGTCAAAATCGGTAAGAGAAAGATCAACGTTTTCACCTGCTTGTGCTGTTCCCGGATTTCCAGGTGCAATGTACAATTGATCTAGTTTGGGGGATTGACTGAGTTTCCAGGCCAGAGCGTGCTCACGCCCACCGCTACCGAGCAGTAATACGTTCATGATTTTTTGTTATTCTATTCAGATGTTAAAAATGAGGGGTTACAAGACTGCCGCGTGTTATGTATTCAGAGTTAAAATGCAGTCAAAAATATACCGTAGTGTACGATTTCAAACTAGTTCCCGACACACTTGTTCAACTGGATAATTTTTCAGCGATACGAATAATCTCTGCAAAACTGTCGGCCTTAAGACTGGCACCGCCGATAAGTCCTCCATCTACATCCGGTTGACTCAATAACTCCTCCGCATTGTGAGGTTTCATGCTGCCTCCGTAGAGAATCCGAACCTGATCACCGATATCTCCATTATATAATTCTGCTAATTCTCCACGTATCATCTCATGCATCTCTTGTGCCTGTTCGGGAGTAGCGGTTTCGCCCGTACCTATTGCCCAGATCGGTTCATACGCGATAACCACCTCAGATGCATCTGAGGTTTCTACTTCATTCAGTGCAGCCTGAACCTGTCTTTTAACAAGATTTACATGTTTACCCGCTTTGCGCTGTTTGAGGGATTCTCCCACACAAATGATCGGTTTCAATCCTTCAGAAACAGCCTTTTTAACTTTCAGGTTGACCGTCTTGTCGGTCTCCCCAAAATATTCGCGACGTTCAGAGTGTCCCACAATTACATATTCACAGCCAACCTCCTTTAACATACCGGCTGTAACCTCTCCGGTGTAAGCCCCTTCGTCTTTGTAATGAAGATTTTGGGCTCCCAGGAATAATCCAAAATGTTTGCGAACTTTGTCGGAGGCTGCTTCAAGAGAAATAACGGGAGGACATACCAACGCATCCAGGCTTTCAGGGATGTCAGGCAACTCTTCATTCAACTGAGTTAGCAGCGACCGTGTAGCCGCGGGGCCATTATGCATTTTCCAGTTTCCGGCAATTAAAAATCGTCTCATGAGGCTGGTTCTTCGGTCTTAATTATAGTTTGAATTCCTTTTATCACATCCTGGTATTCTTCACCAATATACTTGCGAACGATTTCTCCATTTCGATCCACAAGGAAACGGGTCGGAACCAGGCGAATATTAAATTTTTCAATCAAATTTTCACGTTCAAACGCATTGGCTGGAGCTACCGGCCATGCTTTTTCACGTTCATCAAAAAATGCATTTACCGTAACCTGGCTTTGGTCAAGCGGTATAGTAATGACTTCGAGCCCAAAATTTTTGTAAATATTGTGAATAACAAACGTACGATCATACTGGTTTTGGTACAACCTGTTTGAAAGCAATGTAATTTCCAGGATGTAGGGAGTACCCAGCAACGAATCACGACTTACCTGTTTACCATTATCATTGAAAGAAAACGAGGGTATTCCATCTCCCGGCGAAAGATATGTAAGATCGTACTCAATACTTTCTATCCAGCTTTGTGCCGATTGGGTACTCCCGAACTGTTCTTTAAAATCGGCTAATTGTTTTTTTGCCAAATCTATACGGGCGCTGTCGTATAACAACTCGATTCGCTCCTGCTGTATAGTCATGCTGGTCAACGAATCTGCCGTAATGGATTGCAGGGTATCCAGATATTTCAGAGAATGATTCAGCCCTTTGTTTTCGGCAAGATATTCCTTCCCATAACTTGCAGCTACAGATGCCAGGTTATCATTTTCCTGAATCTGTCTTAGTCTTTGCATCATCTTTTTCCCGTCTAAAGACTCGTATATATTAATCGCATCTACGGCTGCCATGCGGCTGGCGATTGTACCTTTCTTATTGCTGTAAATTTCCCAGTACAGATCCGCCCACTTATTTAACTCTGTTCGTGCGCTGTCTCCCGACAGTACACCCCTTTGAATATAACGGACAATGCGCTGGTAATTACGATTAATACGTCTATACTGTTTAAGTGCCTGGTGCTCGTTTGATTGTATTTCAAGAGTTTGTTGAATACCAGGCAGTTCGGCTTCAATACGTATCGTATCTTGGTCAGAAAGGATAACAGAGGACTGTCCTAACTGTCGTTGATTTCGATCTATACGAAGAGTATAAAATCGCTTCTCAGGGAAAGATGCATTGCCTGCAAAGGTACCGGTTGAGTCTGTAACCTGGTAGAATAATGTGTCAGCGTCAGCTTGAGCGGAATCTTTTTGTATGATCGAAATTTCAATATTGGAAAAGTCGCGGCTGGCATCGATAGAATCAGCCACAGTTATCTTTCCATACACCCATGCAGAAGGCTGTTCTTGCTGATATGAGTTGCAACCCATAAACCACGCAACCAAAGCAACCATCACCAGGCGATTGATACAAGTTTTGATTGATATCTGTGTTCTCAGGTCGAAAGAAATTTTAAAAATCAGTCTTCCAGTTTGTCTGTTATCATTTCCCTAACCAACTGGGGGTTGGCTTTCCCTTTAGATCGCTGCATTACCTGGCCGATAAAGAAACCTACAAGCCCTTTTTTACCATTTTTATAGCGTTCTACTTCGTCAGGATGCTCCTCAATAACTTCTTCAACAATCGGTTCAATAAAGCTACTGTCTGATACCTGAAGTAAATTCAGCTCTTTTGCCAGAGCTTCTGCTTCCTTATCCTGTTTAAGCATCTCATTAAATATCTCAGTCATTGCCGAGGAGTTGATCTTATCCTCTTCCCTAATCTGAATTAGTCCTGCCAGTCGTTCGGTTGAGACAGGAAAATCCTTGATTCCAATGCTTCGCTCATTTAGTACCCTCAGAACTTCCGTAAGCACCATGTTGGCTACTGGTTTGGGATTGTCGACTATGTCGACAACCTCCTCAAAATAGTCAGCCAGATAACGGTCATCAGTCAGGTTATGAGCATCTTCCTCACTCATTCCAAATTCATCTATAAAACGCTGCTTTCGTACATTAGGCATCTCCGGAAGCTCAGCCTCAATATCTTTCAACATAGCCTCGGTTACCACTACCGGGGGGAGATCCGGTTCGGGAAAGTAGCGATAATCATGAGCCTCCTCCTTGGTCCGCATCTGGCGGGTTTTAAACTCATTGGCATCCCAAAGCAGTGTTTGCTGGACAACTTCTCCCCCATCTTCAACCAGCCGTATCTGACGTTTTATTTCATATTCAAGGGCCCGTTCCACATTCCGAAAGGAGTTCATGTTTTTCAACTCCGTGCGTGTGCTCAATTCTTTCTGGCCTTTTGGCCGAATTGATACATTGGCATCACAACGAAGGCTCCCCTCTTCCATATTCCCATCACAGATTTCGAGGTATTGTACAATCTGCTTAATACGTGCTAAATAGGCGTAGGCTTCCTGTGGACTCCGGATATCCGGCTCAGAGACGATCTCAATAAGTGGTGTGCCTGCCCTGTTCAGATCGATAAGTGTATTATAAGGATCCTGATCGTGAATCGACTTGCCAGCATCTTCTTCCATGTGAATTCGGGTGATACCGATTCGCTTTAGATCGCCATTTACCTTTACATCCAGGTGACCGTCACTGCAGATTGGAGTCTCAAATTGCGAAATTTGGTATCCTTTCGGAAGGTCCGGATAGAAATAATTTTTTCGGGCAAAAATCGATTTCCGGGTGATATCACAATCAGTGGCCAGTCCCATTTTGATGGTATAGCGCACCAGGTTTTCGTTCAAAACAGGAAGCGTTCCGGGATGCCCCAAACATAAAGGGGTGACCTGGGTGTTCGGCGAACCACCAAACTCGGTGGAAACAGGTGCAAAAGCTTTACTTTCAGTAAGAAGTTGACAGTGAACTTCCAAGCCGATTACGGCTTCATATTTATCGTGCAATTCTTGAGTCATGTAATAAAAGGCAAAATGCTGATTTATTCGCGATATGAACAGAATGAGAAGATATTAAACATCAGGGACATTTATTAAAAATTTTCCCTTTCATTTCCATCCTGAGTATAAAAATTGCCAACCGTTGACGCCAGAAGTTTTTAATTCCAAATTTTAGATTACATTATATAGTATTAAGGCAAAAAAATACTGCCCGGGCATGCATACAAGATTAACCATATATGAGGAAGATACCAATCTATTGTGGGGGGTTATTGTAGTTGGCGCTACTGCCCTTTCTACCTACATGCTTGGGGATGCCTTTGTAGATGAGGCACTCTGGATGATAGGCTTCCGACAGTTGATGGCCATGTCCCTGTTCGTGGTTGCTTTTATCGGAATCCTGAAAATTACAGATCCTCTTTATCGTTTTGAGCTTTACGCAAAGGGTGATATGCTCACCATTGAAGCCTATAAGGGAGACCAGCAGTTAAAAAATTTTTATTACAATATTCGAGAGTTTGAGGAGCTACGATTCGCCCCCAGGAATTCGGAATGGACCGATGAAGCCCTGTTTGATTTCTCTCCTTCCTATCACCTTATCTTTAAATCTCATATCACCGGTCGATATGAAAAACTCATCGATCTCGGGGATGTCTCATTTACTCTGAAAGTTCCTGACATCGCTAAAATCATTCAGTTAATTCGCCGACACAACTCCTCAATTAGTCTGCCGGAAGAACAGGAAGCTTTTCTGAATCATTAGATTCGCCAGAATGATTCAAATACCATATAACTGCTGGGTTATACAATGGATGGCACCCTGTCCCCAAACCAAGTCGGCACATGGTATACCTACTACATCACGATCGGGGAAATAACGTTTAAACAGGCCCAGAGCCTGATGATCGTGCCGATGCTCATAGACCGGTACAAGTACCACCCCGTTGGCGATATAGAAATTAGCATAACTGGCTGGTACATGGTCTGACCCATCAATGGTGCTACCTTCAATCCGCGTCTTTGGCAGTGGTAGTGTTTCAATTGTAAAAGGATTTCCATGTTGGTCAGTAGCCCGCTGTAGAATATCCAGATTCTCCTGAATTGCTGCGAAGTTTACATCTTCGGGATCACTAACCACCATCATCAGAATTGTGGTTTCATTCAAAAAACGTGCGATACCATCAATATGTCCGTCCGTATCGTCGCCCGCCAAACCTTTTTTAAGCCAGATGATCTTTTCGATTCCCAGGTATTCCCTGAGCCGCTGTTCAATATCAGATTTACTCAAATCCGGATTTCGATTCTCATTCAGCAACACTGATTCGGTGGTTAGGAGCACCCCATTACCATTGGAATCAACGGATCCACCTTCGAGCACCATACCGGGTACATACCGCTCCAAATTATACTTTTCGGCAAAGTAGTGAGGCAATTTATTGTCATCAGTATAAGGGGGATATTTGTTACCCCAGGCATTGTACTCCCAGTCAGTTATCGCAAATTGTTCGTCATTATTCTTCTTTTTGCGGATAAATATGGGGCCGCAATCCCGTGCCCATACATCATTTATTTTTTTTATATGAAAAGTAATAGCACTGAGATCCACCTTCCTGCTATCACTTATCCTTTTTTGGGCTCGCTCACAAATTTGCTCATTCTCTGCAAGAAGATGAATCGGCTCGTATTGGTGGAGAACCTCTATAATATCCAGAAAGACTTGTTCAACTCTCGGAAGGCGTTCGCCTGGCCAGGTTTCGGTGTTCGACGGCCAATGCATCTGAGTGGCTGCAT
>JBEPXS010000124.1:634-9070 GCA_041641755.1 Balneolaceae bacterium | reverse complement strand
TCCGGTCGGCATGCAAACTAATGTTCAACTTTCATCTGACTGGTCCAATCCAAGTTTCACGGGTACTTTCCTGCCCGTCGACAGGAAGGTAAACTCATCCGGGTTTAGTTCTGAGTGGAAGGTACTGCACATGAACCGCAATTTTCCCCAACAATGGCTGGGATCCAACCAAGAAGTGACAAATTCCACATTTGGAGTCGACCTTCTGCTCTCGGTGGATGAATACCAGAAAACCATGCGCACTGCCAAATATGCGATCATGTTCATTTCCCTGACGTTTCTGACCTTTTTTATGATTGAGTTATTAAGCAAAAAAATTATTCATCCCGTCCAGTACCTGTTGATTGGTTTTGCTTTGTTAATCTTCTATACCCTCCTGTTGTCGATATCAGAATATGTAGTATTTAAACTTGCATACCTTATAGCATCGGCAGCAGTTATACTGTTGATCACCGTCTATTCCTACAGTGTATTATCAGACAAGCTCAAAACGGGAATCATTTTTGGGGTTCTAATTATCTTGTATGGTTATCTGTATATTTTATTGCAACTGCAGGATTATGCATTGCTAATGGGTAGTATCGGGTTATTCGTTGTCCTGGCTTTGGTCATGTATTTGACCAGAAATATAAATTGGTTTGAAATTATGAATAGTCAAAATCAAGATGCTATTGACTCAAAACCGGTCAGCTAACGAACAACCCTTGTATTGTCCAATAAGACGAACCAAAAAGTACATAGTCTAAACAACATGATTACCGGAACTACGTACGTCAGGCATAGGCAAGGCGCCGACAAAGGAGTTTCTTAAATTAGATAGCGTAAACCGGATTCAACCATTATCCGAAGCTCCCGCTATCTATAAAATAGTTGAGATATCAACTGAAAGGTACTGGTACCCATAATATAATAGTTCCATCATATTCACTATTCTTTACTTTTTCAAAAGTGTCAAACGGCAGTACCAATAACAGAACAAGTCACAGAAAACCAGTTATTTTCATCCCCCTCTAGTTGATTAACAGGGAACTGATTCCTTCCGGCACCACACCAATTTCGATACCCAGAAAAACGGTAAATACGAAATAGGTGAGCAAAGTAATAAGTATGGCAAAAAACAGATTCAGAGCCAGCCCGGCCCGTGTCATTTGAGGAATACTCATCACCCCGCTGCCATAGACGATAGCATTGGGCGGAGTTGCCACCGGAAGCATAAAGGCACAACTGGCTACCATGGTGACGGGCACTGCAAAAAGCAACGGATCCTGCCCTATCACTATTGCCACAGAAGCAATGACCGGCAGAAAGGCTGCAGCCGTAGCGGAGTTACTGGCCAGCTCAGTAAACATGATAATGATCGCCGAGATAACCAGGAGTATTAAAATAACCGGCCAGCCCCCAAGCACTTCAAAGTATCCTCCGACCCATTCTGCCAGTCCGGTGCGGGCTATAGCCCCTGCCAGTGAAAGTCCACCCCCAAATAGAATGAGTACTCCCCAGGGTATATCTTCGGCATCTTTCCATCTCATCAGGAATTTTCCCTTGCTTAGATCTACCGGAAGTAGGAAAAGTAGCAGCGCACCAAAAATAGCAATACTGGCATCAGATAGGCCGGGAACGAATTGCTCGATAATGGGTCGGGAGATCCAGAGTACAGCAACCAAAATAAATACAGCAGCGACCATAATCTCCGGTTTGCTTATTTTACCGAGACGTTCCATCTCGTCATCAATATATTCCTGTCCACCGGGCAATGTCTTCAGCTTGATAGGAAAGACGATATCCGAGAGCGTGTAAAAAATTACCGGCATCCCAATTATAACCACCGGTATCCCCAGCGACATCCACTGTACAAAGCTAATCTCCATCCCATAAGCATCCTGAACAAATGCGATCATAAGGGCATTGGTGGGAGTCCCAATAATCGTCCCCAAACCACCTACATTTGCTGCATAGGCAATAGCGAGCATAAGGACCACGGCAAAGTTGCGATACTGTGCTTGTTGTTCCGGATCGTTGGTGCCGGTTTTAGTGAGCTGTATCACTGACAGGCCGATCGGGAGCATCATCATAGTTGCAGCTGTATTACTAACCCACATACTCATAAAAGCAGAAGAAACAATAAAGCCGAAAACTATATTCCGGGGTTTTGATCCAATTGCATTAATAATATTAAGGGCAATTCTTCTGTGAAGGTCCCACCGCTGCATGGCAATAGCGATGATAAAACCTCCAAGGAAAAGATAAATCATAGGATCGGCGTAAGGGGCGGCCGAGGTCTCGATATCAGAGATTCCTAAAATCGGAAAAAGGACGAGAGGCATCAGGGCGGTCCCGGAGATCGATATAACCTCCGTCACCCACCATGTGGCCATCAACGCCGCTACGGCTGCGGTACGCCAGCCCGCAAGACTTAGTCCTTCTGGTGAACTGGAGAGTAGCATGAGCAAAAACAGGAACAAGCCACCCAAAAAGCCTCCCCATTTTGTTGATGATACCGGTTCATCTTCTGGCACATTCATTGTACCTTGACTGTCCATCCCATCTGTCGGCTTATTAGCCAGTTCTTCTGATGTTTCGTTCATTTTCTATCTTATTAATTTAACTTTCAGTGCTGTTAAACCATCCCAAAAAATTTGTCTCACGTAATTTTGTTTAGCAAAAAGTTTCCAAATTTCTCATGGTCTCATAGCCGTTCAATTGTTAATCCCCCATCAACCATTATCACTTGACCAGTTGAATAAGGGAAATCTCCCTGCACCAAAGATAAAACGGCTTTACCCACATCTTCCGGGTATCCCCATCGTGGTTGCACAGTCAATCCATCAGCAATGAGTTTGTCATATTTTTCCTGTACCCCCGCGGTCATATCTGTTTTGATGATACCAGGCCGAAGTTCATAAACCGGTATATTGTACTCTGCAAGCCGAACGGCCCATATTTTGTTGTGCATGGCCAGCCCGGCTTTAGAAATACAGTACTCTCCCCTTTTCGGAGAGACGACCGTGGCCGAGATGGATCCAATGGTAACTATAGTACCTGAAAAGGAACGCTCCTCACTCTGCTCAACCATCCACCGTGCAACAGCCTGCGTTAGGAAGTAAGGCCCCTTCAGGTTGATACTCATTACCCGTTCATAACTTTCTTCTGTAGCCTCCAGCGGATCCTGACGCTCTTTTGGTGCTACACCGGCATTATTTACCAGTACATTCAGCTTTCCAAAATGAGACTTTACTTCGTCCATGATCGACTCCCGGTCCGACTCTGAGCTTATATCCCCCTGACAGTAGATGACATCGGCACCGGTGGAACGCAACGTATTTAATACATCCTCTACCTCTTCTTCATCACGCACTCCGTTAAAAACGACATTATATCCGTTTTCACATAATTGTTTAGATATAGCCAGTCCGATTCCTCTGGATCCGCCAGTCACCAATGCTACAGGTTTCATAATCTGTCTTTAGCTTTCGATTCCATTAAAAAAAGTGTAGTAAGGTTCCTCGCTATCAAATCTCGTCAAGTATAGAGCCAGTTCTCGCATGTGATAATCTCCCCACATGCTGGATTCTCCACAAGGTATCGATTCGCCAGCTGGTATATAGTCCCATCCATTAGGACGATGGTACACTGAATGCAGCAATAACCCCTGGTGTTTCGGGTCTGTACTGAGATAGGGTTCTTCCAATAATGTGCTTGCCACATTCAGACCCGCCTGCCAGTAACGATCACCTATATCAGATTCATCGCGAGTTTGCAGGTAATGTCCCAGCCGGAGCAATCCCTGGGCTGCGATAGCTGCGGCCGAGCTGTCTACCGGCTCGAATGTGTTGTATGGGTCAGCCGGCTTGGAAGTATACTCTCCGAGTTTGTGCAGTTGAGGGGCCCCGGTATCCCAATATGGAATGCCGTCAAGTGAAGTATGAGCGATATAGAAGTCACAAGTGGCCAGGGCTGCTTTTTGCATCATCGCCTCAATCTGTTGCCTTCCGCCAAACGGTTCAAGCTCAGAATCATCCAGGATTTGCAGGAACTCAAGCTGTTCTGTAAACCCCAACATTGCCCATGCCAATCCACGGGTCCATGTGGAAAAGGGGGAATATCCTTGTTGTGAATTGGGACAGCGAAATTGTCCGTCGGTAACATTGAAAACCGCTTCGTGGGCGGTTCTCCCTGAAATATCGTAGGCATCACGCTCTTCACCATAATAGATATTATAGCTGGCTGTCGACCTCGCATGCTGTATCAGTCGCCCCAGCAAGGATATTTGCTCATCGTTTTCACCGAACAGCTGGTGGCCCAGCCTGTGACTCAGTGCCAAAGCTCGTAACGTTCGGACAGTATCCACAAATAATGAATGAGGGCCGTTAAAGGAGTGTATAAACCCCTCCCCATTTGCAATATTGGTCCAACGAGAGGCCTGCACAGCTCCTGTAGATTTAAGTGCCAGGTCGTAGAAGTTCTTTTCCCAATCGTTGGCCTCAATACGGCCCTCATGCCAAAGGCGCCGTAGGGCCCCGTAGGTACTAACATTGTTAAATCCATGGTCATGAACCCCGATGTGAGTAATATGGGGAGCCATCTTGTTGAGTGTGGCCTCCCTTCCCCACTCAAGAAATTTTTGTTGTCCGGTGGCATCAAACTGGATTATTTCAGAGCCAAACTGGAATCCCTGGGTCCACTCGGTCCATCCCCGGGTAGTGTATTTACCTCTTTCTGTAAATACAGGTGAGCCCTGTGAAGAGTCATATTGGTCTCTTATCAGTTCCATTTTTTGTGCTGATAATTCCCAAAATTGTTCAAGTGGTTCTACAAGTTTTTCCAGGTTAATTTCCTCTGTTTTCATTCGTGAAATTTTTACTAATTGTTCAATATCTGTTTATGGTTAAACGAGCGAAGGCACTTCCAGCCATTCCCGTTTATCGGAAGCCTCGTAACCAATTTCAGCAAGTTGTACACCTTTTGCTCCTTCCAGCAAGTTCCACCGGAACGACTCCTCTTTAACAACATGCCGCAGAAACAACTCCCATTGCATTTTGAAAGCATTGTCGAACTCCTGCTGATCGGGCATTTCAATCCAATCGGAATGAAAATTGCGATCGGACTCTATATCAGGATTCCAGACCGGTTTGGGAGTTGCTGAATGGGGCTGAATCCAGGCTTTCCGAAGTCCCGCTACTGCAGATCCTTCGGTTCCGTCCACCTGGAATGTAACCAGATCATCCCTCTTGACCCGTGTGGTCCAGGAGGAATTGAACTGGGCTACGATGTTGTCTTCAAGTTCAAAGATGGCATATGCGGCATCATCGGCTGTTGCTTGGTAAGGAGTGCCGTTTTCTTCATACCGCTTATCGATGTGGGTGGCAGCAAGACACGAAACGCGTTTAACTTCCCCAAACAGGTTGTCCAGTACATAACGCCAGTGGCAAAACATGTCGAGGATAATACCGCCACCGTCCTCTTTGCGGTAATTCCATGAAGGGCGCTGTGGACCGATAGTATCACCTTCAAAAACCCAGTAGCCAAAATCCGCTTTAACCGACAGTATCTTACCAAAAAAATCCTGCTCCCTGAGCTGTTTCAATTTAAGGAGTCCCGGCAACCAAAGTTTATCCTGTACCACACCATGCTTGACTCCGGCTTCTTCAGCAACTTCGTAGAGTTCTACGGCAGCATCGGTGGTCAGCGCTGTTGGCTTTTCACAGTAGATATGCTTGCCGGCGCCTATCGCTTTTTTGATATTAACCGGACGCAGGTCGGTACGCAGTGCGTCGAAATATATCTGGTTCTCATCATTACCCAGGGCTTCGTCAAGGTCGGTCGTCCAGTTTTCGATACCAGTCTGATCGGATAGTTTTTCCAACTTAGCCGGATTGCGACCCACGAGTACGGGCTGTGGCATAATCACCTCATCCTTGCCTACCTTAACCCCACCCTGTTCCATAATTGGTACTATCGACCGTAACAGATGCTGGTTGGTTCCCATGCGGCCGGTCACCCCATTCATGATAATGCCGATATTATGTGTTGTTAGTTGGTCACTCATTGCTAAAAACCTTTTCTAAAATAGTTTGGATAAATAAGTTACTTGTATTCCTCGGCCGGTTCTGTACATTGTTGCCAGGCTCCTTCGGGCAACGGGGGAACATCCTCACCGGCTTTGGGTAACGTGCCTTTTAGCTCCTGCTTCCAATGATCTACATCTCCCGCGGGCCCGTAACAGTATACGAACCGTAGGGGCTTCTCCCCTATATTTGTTAATTGGTGAAACTCATTGGATGGGATGTATACTGTTTGTCCTCCCTTAATCTCCTTTCTTTCTGAACCGAGGCATATCTCACCGGTTCCTTCCAGGACCATGTAGATCTCCTCCTGGGGGTGGTGGTGCCAGGGTACCTGTCCGCCTTTGGGTTCAAGTGTAACATACCCGAGCGAAAAATTTTCTGCCTGAATCGGGGAGCTACCACCTGCTATATTCTTAGTTAGCCTCCGGGCTGGAAATGATTTGCCTTCGGTTTCATCAAGATCTACAATGGTCATTTTAATCTATACTTCATTTTAATTTAAATTTAAAAACCTGTTTAAGTGTATTCTGAAATTCAATTTTGAATTTGGTTAGTCAACTCAGTTGGTTGTCCGTTAATAAAGAAAAGGTTACTTCCAAAATCTACTCACGATTGATTATTTGATTGATCAATTTTTAAATAGTTAGTCTATCTGATGGAATTTGAAATATATTGGCTTTAGCCAGAAAGCAAGTAAGTTTACCCCTTACATTGAAATAGGAAAACTTTTAACAATATTCGGATAAGAATTTTGACTAGGAAATGATTAATAAAATCAAAGAAAAGTTACACCTTGAACCACTGCCCATGGAAGGTGGCTTCTATTGCGAAACCTATCGTTCAAATATTAACCTGCCTGCAGAGGTATTACCGGATATATATGAAGGGTCAAGGTCAATTTCTACCGCTATCTTTTACCTGTTAACTCCAGACACGCACTCAGCTATTCATAAACTACCCGGGGATGAAATCTATCATTTTTATCTTGGCGATCCGGTAGAATTACTGAAACTACCCGCCGATGATCCTGCAGAAACTGTTATCCTGGGTAAACAGGTTTTTGATGGGATGAAGCTCCAGGAAATAGTACGAGCAGGGACCTATCAGGGGGCCCGGTTAAACCGGGAGGTGCTTTTGCCCTGCTGGGAACTACCATGGCACCGGGGTTTGAATTTGATGATTTTGTAGCCGGAAATACTGAAGTTATATCAAAAAAATATCCTGAATATTCTGATCTTATTACTGAACTAAGCTAATAAACGTGAACTCGGGCTGAAGGTCGGTCAACACACAGGAAGTAATTAACGCGTTTAGTTAATATCCTGATCATCCAAAATATAAATATTATGTCAGCACTCGATGAATACCTGCAAAAAGTATCGGATGAGCAGGAGATGGTTATAAAAGAACTTCACAATCTGATAACAGAGAACCTTCCCTTTCTACAGTATAGTATTAAATGGGGAGCCTTAACGTATCATAACGGCAGTAATATCTTTTCTCTGGTATCACACAATAACCATATCAATCTGCAATTTTTCACCGGAGCCACACTAACAGACCCGGAAAATATTCTTGAAGGTACCGGCAAGCGAATGCGTCATATTAAAATAAAGAATTTCTCCGACATCGATACTGATTACCTTCCCTCCCTGCTTAAAGAAGCGGCTGAAGATGTCTGACGAAACATCCAGGTTGAAGACAGGTTCATTTTTGATTTGCAGTTATGCGAAGTAATATTAACTTTCTGTTTATTATAAATTTAACGGTGGAAAATAAAATAAACCAACTATACCTATGTCGATTAAAAATTCCTTATCACTGACAAAAATAGCGACTGCTGTATTCGTAACAGTTTTTCTGTTTTCATGTGGCAAAACGGAAAAAGCGCCTGAGAGCCAGGATACTGGTATAACCCTCCAGGACACGACAGATGCTGTAGCCACTGTCAAGGGAGAAGGACTGGCAGGCCCGGAATCTGTTCGGTACGATCCGGCACAGGATGTCTATTTTGTGGCAAATTTTAATGGTCCTGGCAACGAGCGGGATGGCAATGGATTTATCAGTAAACTGAATTCCGACGGTACTATTCAGGAGGTTAAATTTATGACGGGTACAGAAGAGTACCCCCTTCACGCTCCACGTGGTATGTATATTACAGGCGATACGCTTTGGGTAGCTGATGCGGACGGCGTCCACGGCTTTAATCGTACTTCCGGCAACCAGGTTGCGTTCGTTGATTTCAGTTCACTGGAACCGGGGTTTTTAAATGATGTTGCCGAGGGTCCGGACGGAGCTTTGTATGTTACCGATACGTTCCAGTCACGCCTCTATAAAATTGCCGATTCCCAAGCCACAGTTGTTCAGGATT